>CAZWYJ010000001.1:0-26199 GCA_964638165.1 uncultured Gammaproteobacteria bacterium
CTCTTCCTGAGACGCCCCGCGTCGCCCCCTCTTCCTGAGACGCCCCGCGTCGCCCCCTCTTCCTGAGACGCCCCGCGTCGCCCTCCTACGCCGAACTGATACTGACAAAGCCTTGCCGTTTCCCACCTTCTTCCCTACACTTCCAGACGAGATGAGATCCTTCATCGCGACCACGGTCTGCATCACCATGACGCTCTCCGGACTCTGTTCCGCCATGGGTGTTTTTGCCATGGAGCGACATCTGCCGGGCGAGCAGGGGAATCAGCCTGCAATGCATGACTTGGCGCATACGTCCGAAGAGCACGAGACCGCTTCCATCCAATCATCGGTGCCATTCATGGCTTGTTGCGAAGCACCGAATAGTCACGGGGAAGAGGGCATCGTCAGCGGATCATCCGCACCGACAGATCATCCGCATGCGACACTCAAAACATCCCGCGTCGCGCATGAAATCGCATCGGTTTATTCGGATATCCCGGAAGCCACCACGCATCCCCCAAATGATTTTGAGCGTAGGTCTTTAGCAAAACGAGAATAGCCAACAAGGATCTTTGCCGAATCCTTATTCCTCATTCTCTCCCGCCGTATGTCACGCATCTATATCTGGCGCATTCACGGCATGCACTGCGCAAGCTGCGAGCGCGTCATCGAACAGGCGTTCAAAAAACTTCCGGACATCGAAGAGATCGAAGTCTCCCTCCGTCAGCAACGGGTGGGGATCCGTATTCCTGATGCCGCGCCGGAACCAAATATCTCCGTTACTGAACAGGAACTTGCTCCTCTCGGATATCAGCTTGAACGGGAATCGGGCGCGCCAACCCCCCTCACGTCAAAAACGACCGACTGTCACCTTCCGGGCGCTCCCGTGGCGCAAGTTCCCCTCAGACAACGCATCTTCCGGGCCGCCATCGCCCTTGCCCTGATCAGCGCGATCAGCGCCATACTCCTTCCCGTTTTCCGTTCCGTGATTCCCGCTGTTTCTGCCGGAGCGTCCTTCGGGGCTCTCTTCGTCTTCGGCGTGATCGCGAGTGTCTCCACCTGCCTGGCCTCAACCGGCGGATTCCTCCTCGCCTACACCTCTGCGGCACCCGGAACGAAAAATGCCATTGGCGTTCATGTCGGACGTATCGCAGGCTTCCTGATCGGAGGAGCCATCCTCGGGCTCATCGGGAGCGCGATCCCGGCCGTGAGTCCGAACGCGTACGGCATCCTCGCGCTCGTCCTCGGATTCGCGTTCCTCGTGGTCGGACTGCATCACCTCGACCTCGCGCCAAGTCTCGCCTCATTCGGTATTCGCATTCCAAAACGTGTTTCCGCGCTCGCAGACCGCGTCCGCGCATCACGGCACCCGCTCGCATCCATTGGCGTTGGAATGGCGACCTTTCTTCTCCCATGCGGATTCACGCAAACCGCGCAAGCGCTCGCGCTCGCTTCTGGATCTCCGATGCGCGGCGCACTCCTGATGGGAGCCTTTGCCCTTGGCACGCTCCCGATGCTCGCCGGCATTTCTTCGGTCGGACGCTTCGCCTCCCTCAAGCATCCTCTGGTCCGTCTCACGATCGGAGCCATCCTCATCATTTTCTCCTTCGGGCAGATTAACGGGGGGCTCACGGTGCTCGGTTTTCGCATCACGCCCGAAAGCGTGGCCGCGCAAACCATAAAAATCTTCACAACAGCGACGGAGACGCCGGCAGTCGCTCGGGATGGAGAACAGCTCGTCCGCATGGCCGTTGCCAATGGCACATACCAGCCAAAAAATCTCGTGGTCACGGCAGGCATCCCCGTCCGATGGGAGATTGACGGGCAGGATGTGGGTGGGTGCGCCAGAGACATCATCGTTCCATCTCTCGGGATTGAAAAAACGCTCGTCCGTGGAAAAAATATCATCACGTTTACGCCAACAAAACCCGGAACGATCCCGTTTAGCTGCGGGATGGGGATGATCCGGGGCTCATTCACCGTCACGCCCGCATCATGAAAAACGACACTCTCCGCATCGCGGACATGCACTGCGCAAGTTGCGCCGTCTCAATCGAAAAAGACCTACGCTCACACCCGGGCGTTTCCCATGCCTCGGTAAACTTCGCTACCGGGACGGCAAACGTCGCCTACGACGAATCCGCCACAGACACGTCAAAACTTATGCGCGTCATCACGGATGCGGGATACACGCCACTCGCGAACGCACATGAAGATCATGAATCGCACGCACACCACCACGCCTCCCCGCGGCGATTCCGCACGACCGTGGCCGCCTTCATCGTGGCCATTCCGCTCTTCGTCGGTATGTTCTGGATGCCGAAACTTGGCACGATCTCCAACATTGAAATTTCCGGCATCCTCATGGCGATCGCCGCATGGATCCTCGTGCTCGGCTTCGGATGGACATTCCATACCAGCACGTGGAAAGCCCTCGTGCGCGGACGGGCGGGCATGGATGCACTCGTCACCATCGGAACAGGATCCGCACTCCTCTGGAGTACGTACGCCCTGTTCATGGATGAGCACGTCTACTTTGAAGTTGCCGGCTTCATCATCACTTTTCTCCTTCTTGGGAAATACCTCGAAGATCGCCAACGCACGCAAGCCGGATCCGCGATTCAGGAACTACTCCGCTTGCACGCAAAACTCGCGCATCGCCTTGATGCGCATGGACGGATATTCGACGTGGATACCAACACGCTCCGCCCGGGCGACACCTGCCTCGTCAAACCCGGAGAGCAAATCCCCATCGACAGCATCCTCGTTGAGGGACACACGACCATTGACGAATCCATGCTCACCGGAGAGCCGATTCCCGTTGAACGAGAAAAAGGCGACGTGGTCATCGGCGGAACCGTGAACGGGAAGGGGAGCATTACCATCCGCGTGACCGCAGAACCGGGGAAAACCGTTCTGGACACGATCATTGCCACCGTGGAACATACGCTCTCGGTAAAATCACCGATTGAAAAACTCCTTGATCGCATATCCGCAATCTTCGTTCCCATCGTGATCGGCATCGCGATCGTGACGCTCATCTCATGGCTCCTCATCAGCCAAGACATTGGTGAGGCCATCCGGATCGCCGTCGCAGTCCTCATCGTCGCGTGTCCATGCGCCATGGGTCTTGCCACGCCCGCAGCCATCATGGTCGGAGCCGGTGCCGGAGCCAAACGAGGCATCCTGATCCGGGACGGGAGCGCTCTCGAGCAAGCCCATCGCATCACCACGATCATCTTCGATAAAACCGGAACGCTCACGCAGGGAAAACCGACCGTGACCGATATCGTGGAGCGGAAAGATCACGGCGTCCAGCCGATCGAGATTCTCACGACCGCCGTCGCACTCGAAACGCCGTCCGAACACCCGCTGGCGTCCGCCATCCTCTCGTACGCGGAACAACATCTCCCCCACCATCAGACGCAAAACCTTCGCATCGAACGCTTTGAAGCTATTCCGGGAAAAGGCGTACGCGGCTTCCTCCAGGGATCACGCGTCCTCCTCGGCACGGAGATACTCATGCGCGAAGAGGGGATCGAAATCCCGAGCGACATTTCCGCGAGCATTGATTCGCTGCGCCGGGACGCAAAAACCATCCTCTTCGTGGCGCGCGATACCATCCTCCTCGGAGCCATTGCCGTGCAGGACAGGATGAAGAAGGATGCGAAGCAGGCGATCGAACAGCTGACCGCCATGGAGTACACCACAGCCATCATTACCGGAGACCATGCAGCCACGGCGAATGCGGCCGCGCGCGAGCTCAGTATCCCCACCGCGTATGCGGATGCTTCGCCAATGCGAAAAGCCGACATCATCCGCGAACTCCAGCGGACCGGACAGCGCGTCGCCTTCGTTGGCGATGGGATGAATGACGCACCCGCGCTCGCGGCCGCGGATCTCGGTATCGCTATCGGAACCGGAACGGATGTCGCCATCGCGTCCGGACAAATCGTCATCATGAACGGAGCACCGACGTCCGTGGTTGAGGCCATGAAACTCTCGCGGAGGATCTTCCGAACGATCAAACAAAATCTCTTCTGGGCATTCTTCTATAATGTGGTCGGCATTCCGCTTGCCGCATTCGGGCTTCTCAATCCCGTTCTCGCGAGCGCGGCCATGGCCATGAGTAGCGTGAGCGTCTTGGGGAATAGTTTGCGGATGCGGAGGAAGTAAAAAAGCTTCGCACCCAGGAAGGAGCCCCTCTACATCTCCTCCTTCGTAATATCCCCACCCATCCCCTAACCCCTTCCCTTATTCCTCGCAAAAGCCTCGGAAGGGAAGGGGAAGCTCGAACTTTCATAGTAAGCTCCCCTCCCTTTTGCCGAACGAAGTGAGGCTAAGGGAGGGGCCGGGGGTGGGTGTGGATGAAGGGGAGGGATTGAGGGAGGGGCAACGGAAATAAAAACTCCCCGGCACCGATGGTGTCAGGGGTTCGTTTCACGCTCTGCGTGAGAAGGGGGGTGGGGGAGCAGAAGCTCTCACGATGAGAAACTCCTGCTCCCCCGAGGTGTCGCCGGCCGCTCTACTTGCCGAGGTGGAACCAGCGGCGCTGGCGACGCTCGGCCTTGGGGGCCGCGCTGCTCGTCGTGTAGACGGTGCGGGCGGGCTTGGGAGCCGCCACCACCTGCTCCACGCGCTCAGCGCGGGCGCCGGGATCCCGGAACTCGCCGTACTCGACGGTGATGACGTCGGCGCGAGCGGGGGTGGTGCCGAGGGCGACGATGGCGAGGATGGAAAGGACGGACAAGCGGATACCGATGGTCTTCATGGTGTTATTACTCCCGAACTAGGTGGTGACTGACTGCGGATGCAATCAGCCGATCCTTATCGCTATGCGAGTCGGACCGATCATATTTCCGAAGGTTTTTCGGCTCTATGATCGCTTCGTCTCAAAAGGCTGTTTTAAGCGTTTTTCCTTTTTGATAGGTACACTGTAACACATACTTTACATCTTGTCAAGCCTCCTATACTTTCTTTTGTTTCCGCCTTATTATCTGGATCTTTTTAATGAGAGAATATACCACAAATCACAACTTTTGTCAAGTGTGGCATACGATATACGCATTTCTCGGACACCTGCATCACCGCGTACGGGCGTCCCGATGGACATCGGGGCGCCCCCTACCTACTACCTACCACCTACTACCTACTACCTAGACCCCGCCTCTGAAAGATGAGAAAATACCTTTGCGTACTATCGTCATATCCCTCGTTCTTCTTTTCATCCTATGACAAACGAACAACAAAAAACGCTCCTCGCAAGCATCGTGAGCGGCGCTGCTGGCGGAGCGGTTATCACGATCCTTATCGGCGTCACCGCACTCGCGTTCTTCCCGGATCAGATTCGAAACGTCTTGCGCATCGAAGCGATGCCACCCAAGAACGCTATTGCGAATACGAACCAACAGCCATCTGCGGAGAACGGGTCGGCCATCCCGTCAATGGTCAAGCGCGTGAGCCCGGCCGTGGTCGCCATCGTGCTCAAAAAGGATGTTCCGATCTATAAAGAGACATCCGGCACTGACCCCTTCGAAGAATTTTTTGGCAATCCGTTCGGGGACATGTTCGGATACCCGGTTCAAAGACGGGAGCAGACCGGAACGGAAAAAATCGAAGTCGGCGGTGGCACGGGTTTTCTCATTTCCAAAGACGGCTACATCGTCACGAATAAGCACGTCGTGGAACAGACGAACGTGGAGTACAGCGTCATGATGGATGACGGAACATCGCATGATGCCAAAGTCATCGCAAAAGACCCGACCTTTGATATCGCCGTCATTAAGATCGAAGGGGACGACTACCCATTCCTCACTTTCGGTGATTCCGACAAGATCGAGGTCGGACAAACCGCCATCGCGATTGGGAATGCGCTCGCGGAATTCCGTAATACGGTTTCCGTGGGCGTCGTATCCGGACTCTCGCGCTCCATTACCGCCAGCGATGGCATCGGGGGAGAGGAGCGTCTTGACGGCGTGATTCAGACGGACGCCGCCATCAATCCCGGGAACTCCGGCGGGCCATTGCTCGATATGAGCGGAAACGTCATTGGCGTAAACGTAGCAACGGCCGGAGCGGAAAATATCGGCTTCGCGCTTCCGGGGAACGTGGTCCAAAAAGTCGCCGTGGCCGTTCAGAAAGATGGGAAGATTTCCCGTCCATACCTCGGCATTCGCTACATTCCGATAGATGAAGATCTCCAGAAGCGCAATGCCTTGAACGTTGACTACGGCGTGCTCATCACCCGCGGAGAAACAATGTCCGACCTCGCCGTCATCCCGGGGAGTCCGGCGGATAAAGCCGGCATCATCGAGAACGACATCGTCCTTACGGTTGACGGAGAAAAGATTGACGAAACACATGCGCTCGCTACGCTCCTGCGAAAGAAAAATATCGGCGACACGATAAAGCTCGACATCCTGCGAAAAGGGGAGGAGATGACCATTGATATAAAGCTCGAAGCCTTCCCTGAAGAATAAATTCCAAAATCCAAATACCAAATTCCAAACCCGCGTTGGAATTTGGTATTTGGATTTTGGAATTTTATGTTATACTGTTCGCATATTCTATGAAGAGGGGCACTCATAAAGGACAAACGTGCGATCCGCACGCGGTCACGTGGGCAACGATCACGCTCGTGACATTTCCATTCGTCGCATTCTGCGCGAACATCGCCGGATTCGGACCGATGGCAAGCTTCATCGGAGGAGCGGTGGGGAGCATGCTCGTCCTCCTTGCCGAATTCCTCACATGCGGACGTCTCTGGCTCTCTGATCCGTGCATCGAGGACTGGTTCAGCCATCCGGCATCCTCATTCCGCCTCGTCTCCGTCGTCGGTCTCCTCCTTCTGTTTTTCCAGACTTTTGTGATCATGGGTTTCATGACGAGTAAGGAATTCGACGCGTCCACCATTCGATTCATCATGGCACGCCAGTGCGAAGCGCCTTCGAGTACGTGGATTGCACGCATCTGTCGGAGCGAGTCGCCACGAACGGATCTTATTTCCGATCCCGTCTCTACCGCCATGCGGGAAGAAGCGGCGCGCAGACTTTTTCCGGGACACCAACTCGTGACGTGCGCAACGCATCCAATCAAGCAGGAGCGCGGAGACCGAAGTGTCACACGAACCGCAATCATCCGTTGCGACCAGTGGATCGTGGGGTCCATCGTCAAACGCCCAACCTCGTTCCAGAGCGCCACCGCGCTCATCGCGGCCTCGCTCCACGTAGAAGAAGACGGATCCTATCGCGTTGACCGATGGTCGGACGATCCGTCATCCGAAGAATGGCAAACGATCGCCACACCGATCGCGTCCGCCACCGAAGACATCTTGAGCCACAATACCAACCTCTCTGCGGTTCGCATGGACCTTGCCGCGGAAAATGAAGACCGAATCTTCGCGGAGCTCCAGCGTCGCTAGCAGTCCCTATGCACATCACGCCACATGGCGCCGCACGAGAAGTGACAGGGTCCTGTCATCGCGTTGAAACAAAACGGACGCGCCTTCTTATTGATTGTGGCATGTTTCAAGGCTCCGCCTTCAGCGATGCGCGCAATTTTCAGCCGTTCGGATTCGAGGCGAAAGATGTTGACGCCGTCATCATTACCCATGGACACCTGGACCACGTTGGCCGACTCCCGAAACTCGTTCACGAAGGATTCCAAGGACCGATCTTCGCAACGAAACCCACGGCAAAGCTCATCCGCATTATTTTGGAAGACGCGTACCAAATCATGGAAGAGCAGTTCGAAACGGATTACCGACCAAAGCTGTACGAATTTGAGGATCTTCAAAAAGCCATCAGCCTGGTCCGAGGCATTGAGTACAGCCGATGGAAGCCTCTGGGAGATACCCGATTTCGATTCCGGGATGCCGGGCATATCTTCGGAAGCGCATTCGTGGAACTCGAAGAAACGGACGGCGTCCGCGCCGTCTTCAGCGGGGATATCGGAAACATTGATATGCCGATCTTGCGTCCAACGGCCCAGATCGGCGCGGCGGATGTCATCTTCGTAGAGTCAACATACGGGAATCGCATCCATGAAGACCTGGAAACCCGGTCAGGAGTGTTCCTCGATGCCGTCAAACAGACGGTGAAACATAAAGGCGTCCTTCTCATTCCGGCCTTCGCCATCGAACGTACTCAAGCGCTCCTCTACGATCTCAACCAGTTTTTCGAGCATCAGAAGATGCCCCCGATTGACGTGTACCTCGACAGCCCCATGGCCATCCGCGTCACGGAAGTCATGCAGCAATTTCCGGAATACTACGACCGGGCTGCCGCGAAGCTCGTCATGAGTGGCGACGACTTCTTCGACTTCCCATCGCTCACGCTCACATTAACGCGATCGGAATCCAAGCGGATTAATGCGTCAAAGCCTCCAAAAATCATCATTGCCGGATCCGGCATGATGACCGCCGGACGCATTCAGCACCATCTCCTGCGCTACCTCGGCAAGAGTAGTACCACACTCTTCATCGTCGGATACCAGGCATCCGGAACGCTTGGGCGCAAGCTCTACACCGGAGAACGACATGTGCGCATCCTCAATGAGATGATTGATGTCAAAGCGAATGTCGTGAGCATCGGATCATTTAGTGCACACGGCGATCAGAAAAAACTCCTCCATTGGATCGGGAGCGCACAAACCAAGCCAAAATCCGTGTACTGCGTCCATGGCGAAGAGGATGCCTGCGTGGCGCTCGCCACGGCCATTTCCACGGAACTCGGCATTAAGGCCGACGCTCCCCACCATCAAGAAACAATTGAGGTATGATCCAACGCCCCTTCCTGTGGGGCGTTGCCCTTTCCGCACACCAGGCCGAAGGTGAAAACCGGGAAAGTGATTGGTGGCAATTCGAACATCAGGTACTCGCGCACCGTGGTATCCGTCCATCACGACAGGCAACGGATCACTGGCATCGCTACGCGGAAGATATCAATGCCGTGGCCGATGCGGGACTAAACGCGTTCCGATGCTCCATCGAGTGGGCGAAGATCGAACCGAGAGAAGGGGAGATTAATGAGGAAGCGCTCGCGCATTATGAGCGGGTTTTTGCATACGCGGTTTCTCGGCGTCTCAGCCTCTGCATTACGCTCTGGCACTTCTCATTACCGCAATGGGCGGCAGAACTCGGAGGAATGCAGTCTGCCCGTGTTCGCGCACGATACCTCGCGTACGTCCGGATCTGCGCCGAACGATTCGACCCATTCGTAGATCTCTGGCAAACCATGAACGAGCCTCTCGTCTACGCCATGGAAGGGTATCGCTGGGGACATTGGCCGCCGAATATTACTTCGCGTTTCGCGATGCTCCATCTCGTCCTGACGCTCCGGCAACTCCACCGCTCCGCCTACATCGCGATTCGGAGCGTAAGCGACAAGCCGATTGGAATCGCCAAAAGCATGATCGCATACCTCCCAGCGCCCCATGCCTCACTCTTCGTTCGTGGTCTGCAGGGCATTCGCAATTTCTTCTGGAACCGCTTATTCTTTCTCGGGCACCTGCGTTGGCATGACTTCATCGGGATTAATTACTACATCGCGAGCTTCGCCGGCTCACATCGCGGAATTCCAACAGCCGAACAAGACGATATGGGGTGGGAATGCCGACCGGAAGGCCTTACCTACTGCATCACGTCCTCTGTTCGCATGCACAAACCCATCTACATTACGGAAAACGGTATCGCGACGGAAGATGACAGACAGCGTATCCGTTACCTCGATGCCCACATCGCAGTCATCCGAACGTGCATGGAACGAAAGTTCCCGATCTTTGGGTATTTTTACTGGTCGCTCATTGATAATTATGAGTGGGATAAAGGTTTCACGAAACGATTCGGACTGCTCGCATACCACCCCGAAACGTATGAACGAATTCCAAAACCGTCACTCACGCACTATGGACGTCTTGTCCAACATTTTTCGCATCCGATCCATTCACGACGGATCGCAAAAATGTCATAATGAATATCCATGGCATTTCCTTTCTGGGCAATCGTTGCGATTGGTGGCCACCTTGCAAACGGTGCCGCATTCGTCATTGATAAATCACTCCTCACCTCAAGCTTCAAGCGCGCTGGAACGTATGCGGCGACCGTCGGCGCTTTAAGCGGACTCGCGGTGATCGTCCTCTTTTTCGGAGCGCACATCCCTGCATCTATCGTGTCATGGGCATGTATCGCGACGGCCGGCGTCACATTCGTACTCGCGCTCTGGGCATTTTTCTCCGCGCTTGCCGCCGGAGAAGCGAGTCGCGTTGTGCCGATTGTCGGATCCCTCATTCCGATCCTGACCTTCCTCGGAACCTCGACCATCCTCGGAGAACGGCTGTCACAACTCCAGGCCATCGGCTTCGGACTCCTCATCCTTGCGACGATCATCCTCGCCGGAGGGTCGGCAAAATCCAGGCTCTCATCCCGCGCAACAGGGATGGCCGTCCTCTCCGCTTCGCTCTACGCGCTTAGCTCTCTGGCGATCAAGGTCGGATACGATGCCGAAGGGTTCGTCACAGCCTTCGGGCTTTCGCGCGCCTTCGGCGTCGCCACGGCCGTCGCCATCCTCTGCATTGATCAAAAAACTTGGGCGGAAATCCAAAGCGTATTCGCACACAAAAAGTCAAAGAAGAAAGCCTCGCGGTTTGCCGCCATCCTCATCCTCGTGGGACAAACTCTTGGTGCCATCGGCTTCATCCTCGTACAGTACGCCATCAGCCTCGGAAGCGCCGCTATCGTCAATGCCCTCCAGGCCGTCCAGTACGCCTTCCTCGTCCTCATCGCCTTCATCTTCGCAAAACACGCGCCTCGTCTGCTCGGAGAAGATCTCAGGCTCCCAACGGTCATCCGAAAATCCGTCGCCATCATCATCGTCGCCATCGGCCTATGGTTCGTCGTCTCCTAAGCAAAAAGAAGCTCAATGCCATCCACGCCACCTCCGCCTATATCATGGCGAGTATTTTTGGCGGTATCGTCCTCTTCTTCTTCGGTTTTCTCTGGATCGGCCTTCCGAGCGCTCCAAAAACCCTCTCGTCCGCCGGGGTCACATTCAGCATCCCGTACGCCGAAGAGCTCGGACTGAATTGGCGGGAAGTCCTCGCAGCTTCTCTGGATGATCTCAAAATCCGAACCTTCCGCATCCCGGCATACTGGAATCGGGTGGAACCGCAGCGCGATCAATTCAACTGGCTTGAACTCGACTACCAGATGAACGAGATCGGCGCGAGGGGAGGGAAAGTCGTGCTCGCCGTTGGCGCAAAACTTCCACGCTGGCCCGAGTGCTGGATTCCGGACTGGGCATCCCAGCGTGGAAAAGAAGGGGAGAAGGAGGCGCGGATGAACTACATTCGCGCGGTTGTCGAACGGTACAAATCCCACTACGCGCTCGCTTCCTGGCAAGTGGAAAACGAGGCACTGTTCCAATTCGGCATCTGCCCGAAGCCCGACCGAAAACTCTTGAAAGAAGAAATCGCGCTCGTCCGAAGCTTGGACATCAACCACCCGATCGCCACTACGGATTCCGGAGAACTCTCAACATGGCTCTCGGCAGGATCACTCGTGGATCGTCTAGGCATCAGCACGTACCGCGTCGTAAAAGCCTCCTGGGGAGGGAATTGGGATTACACATTCATCCCGACCTATTGGTACGCTCGGCATGCCCTCCTCGTCCGTCCGTGGGTCAAAGATGTCTACGTGTCGGAATTCCAAATGGAACCCTGGGTCGAAACCTCGATTCCAAAAACACCCATCGCCGAACAGACGAACTTCTTCAGTCCGGAGCGCATGGAACGGCACTTCGCCTTTGCGGAGCGCATGGGATTCGATGACGTCTCCTTCTGGGGAGTGGAGTGGTGGTGGTGGATGAAAGTCAAACAGGGGGATGACCGATTCTGGGAAATCGCAAAAACATTCTTCGCACGACAGGGGACTGAGTAGCGCGTATGTTTATCAGGAAAACGCTCCATGCCGGGCTTGACTTCGGCGGAACCAAATGCGCCGGTGCGATCATTGACCGCCACGGCCGTCTTTTGGCTTTTCACGAACTCCCCATCCGCCCCTCATGGAGTGCGCGCGATCTCGAGCGGTTCGGGCATTCCATCCTCGAACACCTCTGCGCACAAATTCGGATCCCGTTCAAACATATCCGTACCTGCGGTATCGGCGTTCCCGCCCCCGTACGGGATGGTCGCGCGGACTTCGCGCCCAATCTCTCACATATCACAGGCATTCAGCCTGCCCGTATGCTACCCCGCATACGAACCATCATAGAGAATGATGCGATCTGCTCCCTGTACGCGGAACGGATGTTCGGACACCTCACGAAAGTAAAAACCGGCATCCTGCTCACGATCGGGACCGGATGCGGTTGCGCCATGGTGGAAAAGATCCACGCCCCCGATACAAAGAGGGGACTGCACGATCACATAACCCCCCTTGAGATCGGACATATCTGCGTGGACATCCATTCGGAACTTCGGGACGTCTCCGATCGGCCGTATGAGCTCGAAGCGTTCTGCAGTCGGGTCTTTTTCAAACGTCACGTTAAAAAACCGTTCGAGCGCGTCTTGCGCCAAGCGAAAGACGGCGATGGCCAAGCTCTCCGCACCCTCGAAGTGTTCGGAGCGTACGTCGGAACAGCGATTGCGACACTCGACACTCTCTTTCGGCCGGATCACATCGTCATCAGCGGGGGACTGTCCGCCGGATTCCACATCTTCGCCCCGGCCATGCGCCACGCGTATGCCATTCGACGTTTTCCCGTGAATGCCCCAAAAATCCACATCAGCGCATCCTCGTTCGGGCCGGAACTCGGAGCATACGGAGCTGCCCTGATTGGTTGGAAAAATGCTAAAAATTGACAGGGGAAGACAAAGGGCATGGAGTCGCTCTTTTTAGGGAAAAATCTTTCAAATCTTCCAAAAATTGACAGAATGTAAAATGACCTATACGATCTTTTTACCCTTTCCTTTTTGAAAGGCCATTGCACCTCACACAAAGAAACACTTGCGGAGGACTCATGATTGCAAGCCAGCCACGTATCTGTCTCATCGTTGACGGGGCTGCCATCGGACGCATGAAAAAGAGCGCGCCGTCACCGAAAGAACTTCTCGATTTCGCAGCGGTCGAAGGCGTCGTGCACCAGGCAGTCATCTTCGTTGACATACTCATGATCCCATCCTTTCGAAATCCTTGGCATCGCGCCGGATTCCACGTCGTCGAGGTCCCGCGTGCACTCATTCCGGATCGCATGGAGAATGGCATTTCCCTGATACGAGAGCATGTCGCGAGCTTCGTCAAACAGCTCGCGAGCTTCGCGGAAGAAACGAACTTCTCTATCATCCTCGTCACCGGAGATGCGCGGTACCGACCCCTCATCAATGAGCTCATCCAGCACAAAATCCGTACGTCCGTCTTCCTGACGCATCCGGACCTCGATGACACGGAGATCTTCAAACACGTGAATAGCCGCCTCCTCTACGTGGACGGCGTGCAGGCGATCATGCGGAGGACGTCGAAAATCGAATCCCGACCCGCGTCCATCGTGGACATCGTTTCGGCTCAAGATCTGCGTGCGACCGTGGATGCCATTGAGGCCATGCCTGTTCAGGATTTCTTCACGTGGTACGTGAGAGCGTATCAGAGAACCGGAGAGGACGACCTGCTCTTCACCCTCCAAGTCTGTGACCCGCAAATAAGCGTCCTGTTCGCCGCCGATATCCTGAACCGTCTCCGTTCCGGTCCCATGCAGGACGCGGAGGTCAGGAAACTCGCGCGGCATGTCAGTATGGCCGACCTGGCTCTTCGTGAGGTTCTGGAGGCGCTCACGACAGAGCGCATCATCGTGAATCAAAACGGCACCTACGTCCTCGCTCTCGAGGAAGATGCCGATCGCCCCACGCTCTCACTGGCGGGAATCGAATGCCTCGCACGCGGACTCCTCGACGAGGAGGAGAATGAGGGGTGAATCGGCGCGGAAAGTACTTTCTTTACACATCCCTCCGGCCGAGGCGCGCGCCACGCCTGCCATCGCCCGACGCTGAGTGCGTCCGAAGCGAATGGCAGGCAGGCCCCGCGCCCCTGCCTACGTAGCGGTACCGAACCAGAGGCTCCTCCTCTGCGCATCGGTACCGCTATTCTTATTCCGCTCACCCCGATCCTGTGCTATCGTGTCGCGCATTACCCTATGCCTCGACGCGAAATCGTTTTTGACATCGAAACGAAAAATACTTTTCAGGACGTCGGGGCATACAATCCCGCGCTCCTCCAGGTCTCGCTCGTCGGCGTTTACTTCTACGAAACGGATACGTTCGAGGCATTTCTGGAACCGGATCTTCCAAAGCTCTGGCCTCGTTTTGAGCGCGCGGATCGCATCATTGGATACAATAGCGACAACTTCGACATCCCGTGCCTCCAATCCTACTATCCGGGCGACCTCTCAAAGCTCCCGTCGCTCGATCTCCTCGCTGAAATCCAAAAACGCCTCGGCTTTCGCATTAAGCTCGATGACGTGGCGCATGCCACGCTCGGCATGGGAAAATCCGGGCACGGACTGCAGGCTGTGGAGTTCTGGAAGAAAGGGGAGATCGAAAAACTCAAAGACTACTGCCTACAAGACGTTCGCGTCACACGCGATGTGTACGAGTACGCACTCGAGCACAAGGAAGTCAAATATACGGACCGCATGGGAGGTATTCAAACAATCTCGCTTCCCGTTGATCCTGTTGACGGAGGCACTACGCCCACGATAAACCTGAGCCTGGGACTATAAGATCCCGACCACGATCCGCGAACGTCGTCCGTCGAACGCACGCGCCTCAAAAAAACCCCGCATTCGTTTATCCGAGATCACTTATCCACAAAGTTTCATTTCGGCTCAAACACCTCCACACAATATCTTGTGCTATAATCTTTCAGCGACCACAATATGTTGTGGTTGATAGGGTAAAAGGATGGTGGAACGTTTTCCGAAATATGCTTCGGATAAACGGGATTACCCTATTTTTTGTTCGCTCTATTCCGCAAATATCAACGCAAATACCCCTTCACCATTATGCAGCCCCATGCCTCGCAACGTACTGAAGAACAGCTCCCATCTTCGCAAGCGCACAACCAAAAAGACGTGAAAGCGCAAGCGAATGCCATTTGGGATTACGTGACGTCCGTCCGAACCGTCCGAAAACGCGATGGACGAATCGAAGATTTTGATGCGGAAAAATTAAAACGGTCCATTCAATCAGCCTTCGTTTCAAGTGGCCAGCAAAAAAACACTAAGAGCGTCGAACAAACGGTTTCGAGCGTTCTCGGACGCCTCGCAAAAAGGTTCAACGGCGTTCACGTTCCGGGAACGGATGAAATTCGCGAGATCGTTTCCATGACCCTGATCGATCGAAACGAAAGCCATATTTGCAAACGGTACCTCGGGCAACGACTCGATCCCCATCGTACATCCGATGCCCCCGTGTACGGAAAAGGAATTCGCATCGAACGATTCTTCACGCAATCGAACATCCATCCGTACGATGCCATCACATGGGAACGTCGAGACGCACAGATCACCAACGCAAAAGGAGAAATCGTCTTCGAGCAAAAGGATGTCGAAATCCCGGCCTTCTACAGCCAGACCGCAACGAATATCCTCGTTTCAAAATACTTCCGTGGTCGGCTTGAAACGCCGGAGCGGGAAACAAGCGTGAAGCAGATGATTGATCGCGTGGCAAAAACGATCGCCCAATTCGGACGGCTCGGCGGATACTTCATGGAAGAAACGGACGCGGAAGCCTTTGAGGATGAGCTGACGGACATCCTCGTGAACCAGCGCGCCGCATTCAACTCTCCGGTATGGTTCAATGTGGGCGTGAATCCGAATCCACAGTGCTCCGCATGCTTCATAAACTCGGTGAGTGATGACATGCGATCAATTTTAGGTCTCTCGATCACGGAAGGCATGCTTTTTAAAGGTGGCTCCGGGGCCGGCTCCAACCTCTCCCGATTACGTAGCTCAAAAGAGAAGCTCGGCGGATCATCCGGATACTCTTCGGGCCCCGTTTCGTTCATGAGGGGATTGGATGCCTTTGCGGGCGTCATTCGCTCCGGTGGAAAAACGCGTCGCGCCGCGAAGATGGTCATCCTCAATGTCGAGCACCCGGATATTACAAAATTCATCTGGTGCAAGGCGAAGGAAGAGAAGAAGGCGCACACGCTCATTGATGCCGGATACGACGGATCCATTGATGGGGAAGCCTACGCATCCATCTCCTACCAAAACGCCAATAACTCCGTCCGCGTCACGGATGAATTCATGAAGGCCGTTGAGACGGATACGGATTTCTGGACCACGTATGTTCTCACCGAAGAGCCCTGTGAGCGCTTCAAGGCGCGCGAGCTCATGCGACAAATCGCGCAGGCCGCGTGGGAGTGCGGCGATCCGGGAATCCAGTACGATACAACCGTCAACGACTGGCACACCTGCGCCAATTCCGATCGCATCTACGCTTCCAACCCATGCTCCGAATACATGTTCTTGGACGACAGTGCGTGCAACCTGGCATCCGTCAACCTCATGAAATGCCGACGCGCGGACGGGACATTTGACGTTGATGCGTATAAGCACATCTGTAAAACGATGATCACGGCCCAAGAAGTCTTGGTTGATTTCTGCAGTTACCCAACACCGGCCATTGAACAAAACTCATGGGACTACCGACCGCTTGGTTTGGGATACGCCAACCTCGGCGCACTCCTGATGAGTCGGGGACTCGCGTACGATGGAGACGAGGGGCGTAACCTTGCAGCCGCGTTCACCTCCATCATGTCGGGTGTCGCGTACGAGCAATCCGCAAAGATCGCGGAAAAACTCGGGGCATTCCGCTGGTACCGCAAGAACGAAGAGCCCATGATCCGCGTCATTCGAAAGCACCGCGATGCCGCCTACCGCATTGATCCGCGCGGCGTTCCGAGTGATATCCTGCAGGAAGCGCGAACATCGTGGGATCGCGCCCTTGAGGAAGGGGAGCGGAACGGGTACCGGAATGCGCAAATTTCCCTCCTCGCCCCCACCGGAACGATCGGATTCCTCATGGACTGCCAGACGACGGGCATCGAACCACCCATCGCCCTCGTGTCGTACAAGTGGCTCGTAGGCGGAGGCATGCTCAAACTCGTGAACGAAACCGTTCCGGAGGCGCTTCACGCTCTCGGATATCGTGAAACGGAAATTCGGGACATTCTCGCTTTCATTGATGAGCACGACACGATCGAAAATGCTCCCCATCTCAAATCAGAGCACCTCTCGGTCTTCGACTGCGCCTTCAAGGCAGCCCAGGGAACGCGTTCCATTCTCCCGATGGGCCATATCAAAATGATGGCCGCGGTCCAGCCATTCCTCTCCGGCGCCATATCAAAAACCGTTAATATGCCAAAGGATGCAACGGTTGAAGATGTGATGGAAACGTACATCGAGGGATGGAAGATGGGTCTGAAAGCCATTGCCATTTACCGCGACGGTTGTAAGCGTTCCCAGCCCATCACAACGAGTAAGGAAGAAACGAAAACCGAAAAGACATCAGCGACGACCACGCCTCAGCCGACCGCGGCCGTGCCGATCATGACCGCAACGACGGCCCCGGTGACTGATGGCACCGAGCTGTTCCAGGCACGACGGCGGCGGCTTCCGGATGAGCGAAAGGCGATCACGCATAAATTCCGCATTGGCGTTCACGAGGGCTTTATCACGGTCGGCCTCTACAATGACGGAACCCCCGGGGAAATCTTCATCACGATGAGCAAGGAGGGGAGTACGCTTTCCGGACTGCTCGATTCCTTCGCCACATCCGTTTCGATCGGACTGCAGTACGGCGTACCGCTCAAAAAACTTGTGAACAATTTTGCGCACGTGCGGTACGAGCCATCCGGCTTCACGAACAATCCGAATATTCGCATGGCAAAATCCATTACGGATTACATCTTCCGCTGGCTCGCACTCAAGTTCCTGCCGTCAGAAGATCGTCAGGCGCTTGGCCTCAAGGTTGATGATGAGCTCGTCCCGACATCGGATCACGGCGGGGCCATGCTCGAAGAGCCGTCCGAGGAAGAGAAGCAGGCGAGTCTCCTCGATCTCCAAAAGACATCCGAACCCGGCGCGGATAAGCTCACATCCATGTTCGACAATCAATCCGATGCTCCGCTCTGCGATACCTGCGGATCCATCATGGTTCGTAATGCCGCGTGCTATAAGTGCCTGAATTGCGGGAATACGAGTGGTTGTTCCTAAACTGACGCATCCGGGGCGCGGGGCGCAGAGCACAGGGCGCGGGGGGACCCGCACAAACAAAAATAGAAAAAGATGCCTCAATCTATCCCGATAATTATCCCGATGGTTATCGGGATAGATCAGGATGGACATCGGGGCGTCTTTTTTGTCCGTCTATACGACTTTACAGAAAGACCATTTGAGCGTACCATCCTGCGCGATCATAAAAAGACCGCTCCACGCACCAATAATGGCCGTCTGACGACGTTTCCACCCATGTTACTCCTCACCCTCCTTTTTCTCTTCCTCCTGCTCTACGGTGTCACCCTGACCCTCCTGTGGGGGTGGGCGATCATCCACGCCTTTACCACGCCGCATATCCCTTTTTCCCGACGAGGCTTATGGACGATCGCTCTCTGCTGCAACCCGCTCGCAAGCATGTGGTACTGGTACATCTGGAAGCGTTGGGCATTCTGGACGCTCTTCGCTCCGGCATTCATCTTTGCTGCTTTTTTCCCGCAACTCCTCGAAGCCGTGATTCGTATCTTAAGCATCCGTGAAATCGGGGACCGCTTTGTCCACATTGCCACGGTTATCCTCACGAATACCATTGACGTCATCCCGCTTCCGATCGCCATACCGCTTTTCGCATTTCCGTTCATCCTCCGTCTCGCGGCCCTAGCGCACCTCGGCGGAAACAATGAGCTTGAAGCTGCGGACCGAAACGACCACGCCGTGACATTCGCGCTCCCGCTCTTCGGATTCGGTGCGGCCATGACCTATGCCCTCAAATGGCGACGCGGATGGGCCGTGGCGGGATTCTGCTGGCTCTTCCTCGCAAGCGGGGTCATCTGGTCGCTCTTGCGCTTCATTGCGTAGAATACAATTTAGAATATAGAATATAGAAAAACACGAGCCGATCTGGCTCGTGTTTTTCTATATTCTATATTCTATATTCTATATTCTAAATCACTCCTCCTCTCCAACACCGATGAAGTCCAGAGATTCTTCCTGCAAAAGTGACCGCTCCATCAGCTCAAGCTCCGTGAGTCCATCAATACCCAAGTCCTCGGATTCGGATTCACCCACATCTTCTTCCACGGTATCAATCGTCACGATAGTAACACCATCCAGCTCCTCTTCACCTTCACCCGGATCGCTAAAAGATTCAAGATCGACTTTTTCGATCGCATTCAGTCCCGAAGGATCCCACTCATCTTCATCGAACTCCGGTTCGCGTGGCACGATTGTCATAAACGTCTCTGATTTCGCTTTTGATTTCTTGTAAGGGGTAACGGCGTCGAAGATAACAGGGGGTTTCAGAGATGTGAAGAAGGGGCGCCTGTGGATAAGATGGGGCGCGGGGCGCAGATCGCGGGGCGCGGGAATTTCACCGCGCCCCGCGATCTGCGCCCCGCGCCCCAATTCTTGCCCATTCGCGTTCCGCATGAGAACCTATATCCCACCATGGATCTCATCCAGTTCATCATCATTATCCTCTTGGCAGCCATCGGTGTTGCGATATTTTGGCTCGCAATGCGCATGCGCTCCGCTCAAACGCCCACGCAGAACCAAGACCCTCAGGCCCTCATCATCTTGCAAAACCAGATGAATGAGCTTTCCAAAAATCTCGGCGATCGCATGGGTGATACACATCAGGCCGTGCGCCAAAACTTCGCCGCGAGTGCGAGCATCGTTCGCGATGTTACGGAGAAGATGACGCGCATGGAGGAAACGGCCAAGCAAGTCCTCGACGTCACATCACAGCTCCAGCAAATCCAGGACATGCTCAAAAATCCGAAACAGCGAGGCATCCTCGGGGAGTACTACCT
Source organism: uncultured Gammaproteobacteria bacterium (assembly GCA_964638165.1). Lineage (GTDB taxonomy): Bacteria > Patescibacteriota > Patescibacteriia > 2-12-FULL-60-25 > 2-12-FULL-60-25 > 2-12-FULL-60-25. Next base: position 20,057 of record CAZWYJ010000001.1, read on the forward strand.
GGAGACGCTCCTGCAAAATGTCCTCCCTCCGGAGAGCTACAAGATGCAGTACGCGTTTGCGGATGGGGAGATCGTGGATGCCGCCGTATTCGTTCGCGACAAAATCGTTCCGATTGATTCAAAGTTTACCCTGGAGAATTACAATCGGCTGATCGAAGCGGAAAATCCGTCCGAGCGCGATCGGCTGGAAAAACTTTTTATCGGCGACTTGAAAAAGCGCATTCAGGAAACGGCCAAGTACATTCGTCCGGAGGAGGGAACCATGGAATTCGCGTTCATGTTCATTCCCCATGAGGCCATGTACTACGATCTGCTCATCAATAAGATCGGGGCCGTTCAGGAAGATACGGAGAACATCCTTCAACGCGCCGCAGGCACGTATCGCGTCATCGTGGTCTCCCCGACATCATTCCTCGCCTACCTCCAGACCGTCCTCCAGGGACTCAAGGCACTCAAGATTGAAGAACAGGCCGTGGAGATTCGCAAACGCGTCGGAGACCTCGGACGACACCTCTCGGCATACAATACGTTCTTCACGGGCATTGGAAAACATCTAAGCACGACCGTGAATCAGTACAATAGTGCAACGAAAGAACTACAGAAAATTGATAAAGACGTCCTACGCATTTCCGGAGAATCTCCGGAGATCGAAGCCCTTCTTATCGAAAAGCCATTAACGGAGCACGAATCTTCATAATTTATGAGTGACTGGAACGGGGGATATAGCGACCTGCCATCAGGAACATTCGCCGCAATGCCGAAGCAACGTTTTCCGTGGCTATGGATCATGCTCGCCGGATTTATTATTATAAACTTTCTCCTCATTGCCGTGCTATCGGTACAGGTGAGCTATCGGCTCCGCATTCACAAGCAGATGCTCACGCTTCCGTATGATGCACAGGCGGCGATCATTCTCGGCGCCGCGCTCAAGCCGGACGGCTCCCTTTCTGATGTTCTTTCAGACCGCGTCAAAACCGGCGTAGAGCTCTATAAATCGCGATCCGTACGCTACCTCATCATGTCCGGCGACGACGGAAAGAATCACCGAGACGAAGTGAGCGCGATGGCGAAGGCCGCACGAGAAGCCGGCGTGCCCACGAACGCGATCATCATAGACGGAAAAGGGTACCGCACCTACGAATCCTGCAAAAACGCCATTCAGACCCATAATGTCACCAAGGCCATTATCGTCACACAACGATTTCACTTGCCGCGCGCCCTCTTCCTCTGCAATGAGCTTGGAATCGAGTCCTACGGGTATCCGGCGGATAAGCAAGAATATGCCAGCATCTCATGGTTTCAATTCCGCGATATTTTAGCGAGCGTAAAAGCGTTTTGGGACATCTTTATTCGCCAGCCAAAATCACCAGTGACGTAGAAGTTAGAATTTAGAATACAGAATATGGAATATAGAACGAGGAAGGATTCATTCCAATTCAATATTCCATATTCTGTATTCTAAATTCTAAAAAATCTCCCGCACGGATTTCCAATCCGGCGGGAGAGAAGGGGAGAGGGGCATAGCCCCTCTCGAGAGGCGTGAGGTCGCGTGGCTCAAAAAGCTCTACGCGAAATATTTTTGCTAGGAAAAGAATCCCAACCGTCCGATAACGTAAACAGTTGGAGACTTCTTGTTTCGAGCCATCAGAGAAGTTGGATGCGGAATGGGATCCTTCCTATTTTTCAAGCCCGCTATTTCCGTCTTTAACTCTCTTTCATTCTCCTTCCAGACGTCCGGAAACAGCTCCTGAATCCGCTCAAACATACCCGAGATTCGACAGCATGCCCTGAGGATTCGAGAATGATGCGTGACGAGTTCGCCCATGCAATCCAGTTCCTCCGGAATAGGGGTCCGCATCCGAAGATCTGGCAGAGATCGGTACATGATGGTTCGCACCAAACAGTCCCACGGACTCTTCTTGAGCCGAATGCCGATGCACGCAATGCGCACCAGGATGCGCACGGCTTCGGGATCCGCCTGTTTGAGGCGATCCTGCCGAGCCAATTCTTCGAACCACTGCTGGAAAGCCAGCACGTTGTTGGAGCAACCGTTTGCGGTCCTGAGCTCCATGGCCGACTTCTGAATGGCACTATTCTGCACGACTCACTCCTTTGTGAAAACCAAAAACGCTCTCCTATTGCGTTTTGGCGACCGCGAATATATCAAAAAAGAAAAGAGTCGTAAAGGGGGGCTCGTCGCCTTCCTAACTTTCCTCACCCCAAGCGCGTCGCGATCTGCTATACTGTTTTGGTATGGCCAAAGGCAATAATGCGCAGCAGAGAAACAAGAAGAAGCCGAAAACAAAAAAGAAGTAGTCTTTTCTTCATCGTGGCATCCATCAGGATGTTCGCGATTCGAAAAATACCCGTATTCCCGTTGACATTTCGGGTCTGTTTTGCTATAAAACGGCCTCGTGTAGCAGTCTCTTTACAGAAGGATGAAGATGCGTATTCTCGATATCAATACTGAAGAAAAATTTACCCGGGCTGTTCGCGCGGCTGTTGCCGTATTACAAACAAGGGGAGTGATCGTCACTCCAACCGAAACCTCATACGGGTTGTGCGGCGATCCAAAAAGTCTCGCGGCGCTGCACGCGATCTACCACATTAAGAGTAGAGAGACCGCCAAAGCCCTCCCGCTCGTTGCTTGCGACCTCGAACAGGTGCAGGAATCCTTTTCCATGTCTCCGGCTGAAATCAAGATCGCCGAAGCGTACTGGCCAGGGCCACTCACCATTCTCCTGAAACCGAGGGACGCGAACGCGCGAAATCTATTTCGCCACGTCACGAAGGACGAGACGGTCGCCATTCGCGTTTCTTCGCATCCGTTCATTCAAGCCGTCGCGCGCGAATTCGGTTTTCCGATCACGGCAACATCCGCAAATATCAGCGGGGAACCGCCGTGCCTCTCCGGCGACGAGGTCATCGAGACATTTAAGGACCAACCCCAAGACCGACAGCCGGATATCCTCATCAACGGCGGTCAACTGCCGAAAAGTGAACCGTCCACCATCATCCGCGTCTGCGCAGACGGCGAGATACGCGTTGTCCGACAGGGCGCGATCGCGGTCGAGTAAGCCCCTGACGATCATCCGTTCGTCCTCATCCTCCCCTAATCATTACCCGGTCAGGGGAGTTGTGCTTTTTCCGGCATTTGACGAAAAGACGTCTATCATGAAAAGTACACCGCGGAAGGAGAGCAGGGTATGTTCCTTTACACCTTTTACCTCAAAGACTACGTCGAGTCCTACCGCTTGAGCTACGATCTGAAGACCCACCGTCTTCTTTGCCTGATAACCCCAGAGGCCCTCCAGGCCGTTCTGAGCCGACTGGATGAGGGCGGGGAGTACCTCATGTATCACACGAAGATCTGGGACGTCCCGATCGGCCCATTTCTCCGCGAACCGGAACGTTGGGGGTATAGTGGCTGCATAGCATCCGAACGGGACGCGTCAACCGAAGGTCATGCCTTGATTTGCGACTTTTCAGATATGGCCGCGCTAACCGATGTCGAACGAAAATACCGGATGATCCGGATCGCCTGCAGCCTCTCCGTGCTCCTCGAGGCATTAAATGCCACGCTCGTCTCCCGCGAAGGCCGAGAGACGCATTCGGGGTATATGCAGTTCGCCACACTCGCAACCCACGCGAATGATAGAGTCGTCGGCAGCTTTCCTCTCGGCGGAGGATTTTCCCCAGAGGCGCGAGGGAGGCTGGAATGCAAAGCGCGTGCAGGAAACGCTGAAAGAGAATCTTTTCTCAATCACGCGTTTCAAGCCATGCGAGATGTCCATTCGTGCTTGGATCCGGAATACCGACAAAGAATCGAAAGCCGACCTCAAACAAGCTCATTCCGCTGTTCCGATGGCGCGGTGGCCGCGAGCTTCATCAGCCCCGGATGGCGGATCAACCTTCAGAGCATGGGCGGAAGCCTCTTCGTCGATCCGCAATGCGAGGAATCTTGGTGCTCTTCGACGCAGGGGAGAGCGATCGCAGAGTTCCAACCCCACAATACGGACGGACCGCTCCACCAACTCCCGCTCGTCGCAGGTTACGCGGCTCTTTGGGAGGCGCTCGCCTCGTCATAGAAGACTCCCTTGGCCATTCTCGGCCAAGGGAGTCCTACTTTTTTATAAGAGAAGAGCCGTACTTGCGAGGTACAGCTCTTCTGGAGGGCTTGTATGCGCAAATACGGCTATGAGACGCGTCACTTGGGACATGGCAAGGGGACGGGGACAACGATCTGGAAACAGGAAAACGTTTCTTCGGCTTCGGTATAGGGCGTGCGGATGAGGAGGAATCGCGTACTCCACCCCCGCGTTCGCCTCATCACTTTCCGCACCACGATCAGACCGTCTGACGGATCCGTCTTCTCGAAAAAGGATCTCTCGAAACAGGCGGCTTCATCTTCGCCACGGATCGTTAACAGAGAGCCTCTTCGGAAAAGCTCTACCCGTTGCCGCGCCGAATCCAGAATGATTCGATCTCCGTCCATGGGACTCGTCGACGACCCCTCACACACCAACTGGAATCTTACCGGAGTCATTCTCGCCCTCCTTTTTGGCCACACATGGTTCGAAGATGTCATAGCCGTTCTGCTCCTGCTTCAGAGCAAGAACGAGATCCGTCCCCATGGACGGCCCGAAAGTCTCGATCAAGCGACGACATCGCTCGCCCTGACCCGATACCGAGGAGAAGTCCTCCGCGAGCTCGATGATGCATGACCCCCTCGTCGCATCTTCCGACGAAGACACGCTCTGCACGTATGTCGCGCCCACAGGACTCGAGGGATCCGGCCGAAGGATCTGAATGTAATTCTGGCTCCGCCGATGCAGGACAAGATCGCCCTGCAGAAGTCCCGTCCGTTTCCCTTTGTAAATGAGCATGATCGCTATTCCTTCCTTGTTTGGATGCAAATTTCACGTGAGCGGAAAATAGCACGATTTTTTTGATTTTGTCAATCATTCGTACCCTTTCCGAACCCACCCCTGCCCGCAACGCCTCGCGGACTCGGCTTGCGTGGCGGGCAGGTCTAACCCCTCCCTTATTTCTCGTCCGCCTAGGCGGACTCGAAAGGGAGGGGAACTCTTAAAGTGGCACCATCTTTCACAGCAAGCTCCCCTCCATGCGATTCCTCGCAAAAGCCTCGGAAGGGAGGGGCCGGGGGTGGGTCTCTTTGCAAAAAAGAGGGGAGAGAGAGGGGATGAAAGGCAAAGGTCAACATTGCCACTTCACGAAGCATGGATAATGAAAAAAAATAATCTGGGCGGTTCGACAAAAAGAAAAAAGGGAATCACATGCACGAGATATCGCAACACGCAAAACCCTGCAAAAATGTGCGACGCAGGGGAGGGAAGGGGCAATTCGCGAATCACCCCTTGCCTCAAACCCAACTTGTCGCCAACCCCATGCGTCGCACAATGTTTATTATACGACACGTAGGGGTTATATTTAAGCCCGCCTCATTTACGTCACGATAAAACCTGGATATTCGCCACTAACCCGGCCACAGACCCATTCCTACTTGTAAAAAATCTTCCCCGGAACTCGAACGTCTACGTATTCGTAAATCTTTTCTTCTTTCTTAACCCTCATGAATTCATAATAGCTTTGGATCTGGCTCGCCAAGGGCTCCATAGTATCTATATAGACGTCATACGGCTCAAACATCCGTAGAATCATCTTACTGGACGTGGCACGCTCCACGCTGGCGCTCCGATACCCGAAACCTCGTTCCCTGAGCCCTTCCATGGTATCCAACCACCTCTGCATCTGCGTATCCGTGATATACGCGTTCCCGACGATTGGTTGCGGATCAAGCGATCGAACCTCTAAAAGAGGCAGACTAATACGCGAAGAGGAAGAATCATCAATCGAAGCCAGAATAGCGTCCTGTTCGGCGCCGGGTACGATTTCCCTCATAATGGAACCGGACCGATCCACTTGGTACATCCGCTCTCTTACGCGCAGGACAAGGCTCGTTTGTCTCTCCTCTATCTTGAGTCGTAAAATATTTGGAAGCTTTTTATCCACAGCTACGGATTGCACAAATAAACCTTCCTTTAAAAACGCTTCCAATTTCTCCGTATCCGTAAAGAAAATATTACCTTCCCGAAATGGGAATACGCGCTGTTCCTCCACCC
>CAZWYJ010000001.1:26209-38304 GCA_964638165.1 uncultured Gammaproteobacteria bacterium
AGACTCCCCACCCCATCTACCTGAATAACGCCTATCACGAAAAACTCAGAAAAGAAGAGAAAGTACGCCCAACCGACCAGCGCAATACCGATGCACAAACTCAATGCGGTCCTCCGTCGTACGGATCGCAAACGTAAGCGGTCCTCGACGAATGCCCCTTCGACTCTCGGAGATGAAAATGGGAGTTTGAACATGATTAGTGAACAATAATTCGCGGGATGCGAGGATTGATCCTCGTCAAAAATTCATAGTTGATCGTCCCGGCGAGATCCGCGATCTGCTCAGCGGAAACGACTGACCCTTTCTGGGATCCGATGAGCACGACCTCATCTCCGGAGCGGACGCCCGGAATATCCGTCACATCCACCATCATCATGTTCATGCAAATTCTGCCAATGACTTTGCAGACATGTCCGCGAATGAGAACTCGACCGATGGATGAAAGCCCTCGATCGTATCCATCCCAATACCCAACTGGCAGGACGGCGATTCTGGAATTTCGCGTCACGCGCTCCGTCAATCCATAGCTTACGGGCGTTCCTTTCTTTACCTCCTTCACTTGAGCCACGGTTGTCTTCCATGTGAGCGCCGGCTTCAAGGCGAGCTTCGGGTATGCCTTGTGAATCGCAATCTGCGCTTCTCGACTCGGCCAGTACCCGTACATCGCAATACCCAACCGAACGGCATCAAGGCGCGTTTCCGGATACATGAGCGCCGCGGCGCTCGCTGCAGTATGATGGACGACCGGATGAATTCCAGCCTTCTCGAGTCGCTCACATTCACGCTCGAACCGTGTGATCTGCTCCCGGGCATACGAGGGGTCGAGCGTGTCTTCGATGTTCGCAAAGTGCGTATACACGCCTTCGATCACAACCGAGGGAATCTTCCGGGCCGAACGGGCAAATGCCACAAGGGCGGCGCCCTCCAAACCCTGACGTGTCGTTCCGGTTTCGATTTTCAGGTGGAGTCGAAACGATCCCGGTTTTGCCGGAATCTTCCGAATCGCCCTGAGCATATCCATAGAGTACGCCACGGCCGAACACCGAAGTTTTACAAGATCTCCTATGCTCGCTGGCGGAATATACCCGATAATCAGGATATTTTTACGGATATTCCGAGCCCGAAGCTCGCGCGCCTCCTCGAGGCTATCCACGACGATCCCGTCAACGAGCGGTGCGATGATCCGCGCCGTCTCGGACAATCCGTGACCGTAGGCATTCGACTTCATGACCGCCATCGAGGCCGAAGGTGCGATGATCCGCTTCAGGAAAACAAGATTGGACCGCAAGGCCGAGGCGGAAACCTCGACCCATGTTTTTCCCCTCACAATTCTTTTCATACGTCGCGATATCAAGAGAACCCTATCCGATCCGATCAAAGCCGCAGTACGAAACAAGAGCCTCCGGGATACGAACGGATCCATCCGGTTGCTGTCCGTTTTCAAGGATGGCAATCAGTGCGCGCGATGTGGCGATCGCAGTACCGTTCAGCATGTGCAAAAATTCCATTGACCCATCCGCACGCTTTACGCGAATACCCAAGCGTCGAGCCTGGAAGTCCGAGCAATTCGAGGTTGATGTGATTTCGCCCCATTCGCCACGTCCGCCTTCGGCATTCGTTTTTCCCGGCATCCATGCCTCAAGGTCATACTTGCGCGTACACGGCGCACCCAGATCACCCGTGCAAATATTCAATACGCGATACGGGATTCCGAGCTTGGTCCAAATCGCTTCTTCCGTGCGCAAGAGTTCCTGGTGCATGGCCTCTGACTGCTCCGGTGACGCGTACACGAAAAGTTCGACCTTGGAGAACTGGTGAACGCGATACAAGCCATACGACTCCCGACCATAGGCTCCGGCTTCGGTTCGAAAGCAGTGCGAAAAGCCCACGATACGAAGTGGCAAATCCTTTTCCTCAATCACCTCTCCTTGGTAATACCCGGCCACGGTAATCTCCGCGGTCCCAATGAGCGAGATGTCCTGATTCTCTATTGAGTAAATTTGTGATTCATTCCCGCGTGGAACGAATCCGGTTCCGGCAAGCACCTCGTCCTTCGCCACGTCCGGCGTGGTCATCGGGAAAAAGCCGTGAGACATTGCCTCATCCAAGGCGTACCGGATCAAAGCCTGCTCCAGTATGGCCAACTTCCCCTTAAGATAGAAAAACTTATTGCCGGAAACCTTTGCACCTCGCTCAAAATCCAGAATATCCAAATCTTTTCCGATTTCGACGTGCGTTTTTGGATCTTGGATACTCGGAATCGTTCCGCAACGCCGAATTTCCTTATTATCCTCATCTGTTTTTCCAACCGGTGCTTCCGGAGATGCCATATTCGGCACCTGAAGCAAAAGCGTGGACCACTCCCCTTCCGTTGCGGCTAATGCCGTCTCCTTCGCAACCAAAGACTCCTTGATCCCCTTTCCGCGCTCAATGAGACCAGCACGCTCATCCGGGGAAGCGGACTTCATGGTATCCGCGACGTCGTTTCGCTCCTTTCGGATGGATTCGACCTCTTTCAAGAGGTCTAAACGCAATGCATCCAATCGCAAGAGCTCATCAATATCAACGCGCATATTGCGTCGCTCGCAATTTTCTTTTACCGCATCCGCATGTTCGCGGATAAATTTGATATCAATCATACGAGAAGAATCTAGAATGTGGAATGTGAAATTTGGAGATCAGGGATAGAGATGTGCCAAACATTATCGAATATTCACGATGAGATACTCCGTTATCCCGGACGGCGTAATGACCTCCACCCGATCTCCCTTCTTCTTTCCGAGAAACGAGCTCCCGAGCGGAGATTCATTTGAAATCCGCCCGCCCGCAGGATCAGCTTCGCTCGAACCGACGATCTGAAACGATCGCTGAACCCCCTTCGCCTCAACATCAATCGTTGAGCCGATGTTCACCGTCCCCTCTCCACCCTTGGAATCCTTGATAACCTCCACATTATCGAGCTTGAGTTCCAGTTCGCGAATGCGACCCTCGATGAAGGCGAGGGTGTCTTTTGCCTCATGGTACTCGGCATTCTCCGAGAGATCCCCCAGGGCTTTTGCCGCCTCAAGACGGCTAATCATCTCCGGTCGCTGGTGCTTCTTAAGATTCTCAAATTCAGCCCGGAGCTGCTCCAGACCTTCTTGTGTGAGATACGTCGTTTGATCCATAGACAATGAATGAAAACACGCATCCCTTTCAGAAGCGCGTAATGCATATAATGATGTGCTGAAAGGGTAGCAGGGAGCCACGGGAAGCGTCAACTGTATCAATCCCACAATCCCCCCTACTCCTGCAATTCCGACCATGCCTGCAAAATCTCGCCCGCGACCGGCACGGCATACCGAGACCCCTCCTCCCCTTCTTCGATGAGAACCGTCACAACGATCTTTGGCGCATCGAATGGCGCATACCCGGTAAACCATGCGTGATTCGGCTTATCTGATCGCCACTGCGCCGTTCCTGTCTTTCCGGCCGGAGCCGAACGCAAACCCGCCAGCGCCCTACCGGAACCAACCGTGACCGTATCACGCATCCCCTGCCGAACCACCTCCCAAACGCTCGCATCCGCTTGAATGATCGGAACGTCTCCGGAAGGCGCATCCTCGACGAGGTGAGGGATAACCGCACGACCGCCATTCGCAACGGACGCGGTGACACGGGCGATCTGCAGTGGCGTCACGAGCAAATCACCTTGGCCGATGGAAAGGTTATAGGTATCGCCGATATACCAACGCTCCCCCTTCGTTTCGAGCTTCTCTTCATCGCTCGGGACATTGCCGCTCGCCTCTCCGGCAATATCCAATCCCGTTGGAGAACCGAGGAAGAAGCGCTGCATCCAATCCGTGAGCCGATCCACGCCCAAGCCACGAAAATCCCCATAGCCTCCGCCGATGTAGTAGAAAAAGGTATTCACGGACATGGAGATCGCACGACGAACATTCGTTGCGCCATGACCACCCGCGAGCCAATCCGGAAAGAACCATGGGCCAACCGAAATACCTCCTGTGGAGATAACGGTCGTCTGAGGCGTGATGACACCCTCCTGCAAAGCCGCCACGGAAATCAGGGGCTTGATCACGGATCCGGACGGAAACTGCCCGGACCATGCGCGCGGAAACAGCGGATGATCTTCGTCTGCGAGTAGAGATGCGTACATCGTGCTCGAAACGTGCCCGGCGAACGCATTATTATCGTAGGCCGGCCATGAGACAACCGCACGAATCGCACCCGTCTCAACATCCATCACGACCACGCTCCCCCGCGAGACCTTCGCACGCTCCAGACCGCCCTTCAGCGCGCGCTCCGCAGCCTCCTGCAATCGTAGATCAATGGAGAGCGTGACATCCTGACCATCGATCGGCGGTCGCTCTTCGAGCGTGGCGCACGGCCGTCCGAACGCATCCACCTCCACGCGACGCTCCCCGGCCGTTCCGCGAATCCTGTTCTCATACGCCCGCTCGATCCCCGCCCTTCCGATCTCGTCATTCCGGCGATACCCCAACTCTCTGTAACGCTCATAATCGCCCATCGCCAAAGGCCCCACATACCCGAGGACATGCGAGAGAGAGGGAATGTTGGCAGAAAATGGATAGCGTCGTTTTGCGGATGTCACGAGCATCACGCCTGAAAACTCAGGCAAGCGAACATTTGCAGCGATTGCCTTCTCATACGGAATATCCTTCGCAACCGTCATCCACTCATTCGCTCGCTCTTCGGCCTCCTCACTATCCATCCCGGCCGGATGTAAAATCTCCAATACGTCGCCTTCGGTTCCGCCTACGATCCGGGAAATCCAAGAAACCGTCTCCTGTCGTTCCCGCTCATCAGCAGGAAGATCCGACCAGCGGACGCGAAGGTCAAACGATGGGACGTTCTCCGCAATGACCGTGCCGTTCACGTCCCGAATAACGCCACGTCGCGCCGGAACGATCTCCGTCCGAAACCGATTACTATCGGCTAATACTCGATACGTTGAACCATTCGCCACCTGCAACCATCCCGCCCGCAAGAGCAGGACAACGAGGGCGAGGCAGACACACGCGTATCCCACGACCAACCGCCATTCCGGAATCACGCTCCCAACAAATACGGCGCGATCACGAACCTGCGTCACCTCATCTTCATAGAGAACTTCGTGGCGAATGACTTCGGAGCGATCAAGATCAATCCGAAGAGCCTTTCGCGACGTGGCCGGGATCCAAAACGGTCCTTTCTGTTCATGCCGATCATCCATACCCTATAGTCGGACACGACCGACGCGTCGTGACGCGCGACCGATGGCGATCAACGGAAGAAACCGCTTGCTGAACAGGACGAAAACGGAAAATACCACAGCACCAACCGTGCACGACCACAACAGAGAGAACAAGAGTGGGGCATGCACCTCAAACGCGACCGACCTTCCGATCCACACTTGTACACTCTCAAACATCCATGAGATCGCCCGATCAATGATCACGGAACCTCCAGAAAGAAAAACCACACTTATGAGAGAACGATTCGTGAACAAGCGCTGCGAAAGATAGAAGACGATAAAGCCGACGAGGAGAAACCGCAGTGGCAAGAACCCGGCGTTCGATGGAAGGAACAAGTCGGCCACGCCCCCGGAAACAATCGCCCCAACCACCCATCGCTCCGGAGAGGAAAAAATCGCCAACATGGCCGTGAAGATCAAACCGGCCTGCACTCCCATCCCGTATCCGGGAAGCCACGGCGCAATGCAGGCATCCCATAATCCGATACCGACTGCCAAACAGAACACGAGGAGGCGCTTGGACCACATATCAGTTTCCCCCCGGGATGATGACTGAGACGAGACGGAGACGATCAAGAGGCGCGAGCGGTTCCACCACAGCATTCTGGAACGGATCCGTTGGCTTGCGCTCGACGTCAATCACGAGTCCGATGGCCAGGTCAGCCGGGATTTTCTCTTCCGTTCCCGCGGTCACGATTACCTGATTCTTCTCCAATGCAACTTCCTGCGGAACGAGCGTAAAATGCGTAACGCCGTTCCCCCGCCCTTCCACAATTCCCGCCACACGATCACTCCCGACCACGGTGGCAGCAAAACGGCTCCGAATGTCGGAGAGGAGCATAACGGAAGCCGTCCGGCTCCCGATACGGACAATCTTTCCGACCACGAATCCGTCCTCCGTGATAACCGCTTGCCCGACATCCGCTCCGTCCGACTTCCCCCGATCAATTTCCACCACAGCCGTCTGCGGACCGATCGCGCGAGAGATGATGCGCGCGCCGATCGTCCGGAATGCGTGCTCGGAAATAAACTTCGCCTGGGCGCGTAACGCGCGATTCTCCTCTTCCAACGCGCGCAACCGAACGTAGTCCGTTACCTGGGCGCGCAACTGCGCCTCCAGCTCTTCGCTCCGGGCATTTGCCTCCCTCGTTGTCCGATCAATGCGCAAAAAATCGCTCACACCAAAACCGATTCCTGAGATGAAGCGCGTGACAGGCAAAAGCAAACGAATCCCCCCATCACGAACCGGCCGCATGAAACCCGCGAGCGCAAAAAGCGCGATCATGATCAGCGCCATGCCGAGGAGAACGAGGGTGCGGGGACGCAGCATAAGATTGGGGCGTGGGGCGTGGGGCGTAGGACTCCATACCCCAAAGGTCGAAGTTTGCTGAAAAAAGATGAATGACGTATCCCGATGTACATCGGGAAAGTCAGTCGCTTTTTTCAGCAAACTCAACGCTTATCTCATTACGTCTTGGATCGGCATTTCCACATCGTGCAGTAATTTCGCGTCCTCCAAAACCAATCCTGTTCCCTTGACCACGGACATGAGCGGATCATCCGTAATGCGAACCGGGAGTCCCGTTCCTTGCGCAATCGCCTGATCCAAACCGCGCAGCAGGGCTGTCCCGCCGGTTAAGACGATCCCCCTTCGATAGATATCCGCAACGAGTTCCGGCGGAGTGATCTCCAAAATAGACTTCACGTGATCAACGATGGACCGAATGGAGCGAGACATCGCCTCCCGAATCTGATCATCGTTCACCGTGATTTCTCTCGGCAACCCGGAGAGGAGATCCCGACCGCGCATGGAGGTTTCCATGCGCTCACCGATCGGCGCGGCGCTTCCGATTTCCGTCTTGATATCTTCTGCCACGCGCTCTCCGAGCAAAATATTGAAGACGTCTCGGGCGTACTGTGTGATGTTACGATTCAATTCATCTCCGGCGATCGTAATGGACTTCGCCGTCACCACGCCATTGAGCGAGATGACCGCGATCTCCGTGGTGCCACCGCCGATATCCACGATCATATTTCCGACCGGATCGCTGATCGGCATTCCCGCTCCGATTGCGGACGCCATCGGTTCTTCCAGAATATGAACCTCTCGAGCCCCGGCAGAGAGCACCGCATCCCCAACAGCTTTTCGCTCCACTTCCGTGACGTCGAGCGGAACGCCCACGACGACTCGAGGCCGTGGCAAAAATGCCGTGGTCTCCCGATGAAGCTTTTCAAAAAAATACCGGAGCATCTTTTCCGTCACCTCGAAATCCGCGATGATCCCGCGTTGCAATGGACGGCATACGAGGACATGTGGCGGCGTCCTCCCTAACATGGCCCTGGCCTCGTGTCCCACGGCGATAATCTGCCCATTGCGTTGATTGATCGAAACAACGGATGGCTCATTCACAACAATCCCCTGTCCCTTGGCGTGGATGAGGGTGTTCGCCGTTCCAAGATCAATTCCGAGATCCTTGGAAAGATAACCCATGATGGAGCCGAACATAATTTCTTCCTAACTGAAGACTATCTTACTCGGCTCGTAAAACAGCGCGCAAGGGCTAACAATGAATACCATTCGTGTTATTCAAACACGTCCTTGATCACGCTTTGAGTACAAAGCAAACTCATCCTAAAAAATGAAGATATCCACAATGCCCTACCGTCGGCCACAATGCGCTTGGAGAAAAAGGTATTCGATAATGGATGCCACAGCCAGGAGTAAAAAGCTGTACCAGACCGAAAATTTTCCGGCAGCCGACAGAACGAGAGAAATAATCACGATGAGCGAGCAGAGAATCGCATGACGAAACGAAGTCCGAATCTCACGTTCAACAACGGAACGCCGAATTATGTACACGCGAAAAATTGAAAAAGCGAGTGTCAGCGTTCCCACGAGCGCCACGCCGAGCGTGAGGTAAAACATGATAAATCCGGGTGCGCTCGCTTCGCGCGGGGCGATATGCAAAATGATCATGGCCCAACCGAACCATGCAAGAACCGTTCCCAGTCCGATACTCGAAAGATATGCTCGAAGTCCCATGGGTTAGAATTTAGAATATAGAATTCAGAATATGGAATGTGAAATATGGGGATCTGAATTCTCTATTCCACCCCAATGATACCACATAAGCGACCGACAGATCATCGCCACCCATCCCCTTTGATACGAATCTTCAAAACTCGACGTTCGCCTAAAACGCGATTGATCTCATTCATCCACGGAACCGTCACGGTTCGTAGCATGGCAATGGCCGAAGAGGAAGTCGCTCGAACGACCAGCTCACCATCCGCAAACGAGACCATCTCCACGCTTGCGGCGCGATCCTCTCCCCAGATCCGAATCAATGCCGCCTTCGATTCCTCAAAAACCCTCGTCGCTGAAATAGATACATCAATACCCAGCTGTTTGAGCGTAGTCGGGATGATGCGTTTCATGGAATGGAAGGACATATGGAGGGAGGGGCGTAGATCGTAGGTCGTGGGAATTTCCTACGCCCTACGATCTACGACCTACGACCTAGAGTTTTCGGTGTTCGCAGATATTCCGGAAGTCGCAGTAACGGCAAACGAATGAGCTTGGTGACGGCTCATAGTCCGAGGTGAGAACGGCGTTCATTCGATCAAGGAGCTTTTCCGTAAAGGAGATCTTCGCCTCGCCATCCAAGACCTCGACGTCTGACGTAATCATGCCGCGGACATAGACGAGCGCCAGCCGGGAAACCTTCTCCCCTTTTTCCTCCATGGCCAACTGGTACATGCGTAACTGCTCCTTATCTTCCGACGTCAGATCATCCTCCGCTTTCGCCTGCCCCGTCTTATAGTCGTAAATGGCTATTGATCCGTCCGGAAGCTCATCAATGCGATCAATTGCCCCCTTTATGGAGTGCTGACCGATGCGCCAATCGAACGGGAGTTCAAGCGACTTTGGGTGCGGAGGATTCTCCTGACACTCGCGGACGAAAGCACGAATCGCCTTTAGGCCCTCTGTGAAGTATTCATCGTGTTTTATGCGGTCCGGATACCACTCATCAATCCACTGGGCTCGGTAGATTTCCTCCGCCTCTTCAAGGGAAACACAAAAACCCTGCACAGACGCTTCCGATGCCACGGCCCCAAAGAGACCCCCTTGCTGTTGTGCCCCGCGATCCACGTGGAGCTTGAGGATATCGTGGAGCGCAAGGTGTACGGATTGCCCAAAACTTTTCTGGTACGAGCCGAGGATCGGAATGCGATAGATATGTGCGAACTTGTACTGCAGGGGACAATTTCGGAATGCCGCGAGCTGCGTATAGGAAAACCGTCGCTTGAGCGGGAAGAGTTCGCGCACACTCGCCCCGGACTGCTCCACGCGTTGCGTTGGCGAGAGCGCCATGAGATTGCTCCCGGAAACGCGATGTGCATCCGTGACCGTCATCCCCGCCTCCGTGAGGAACGGCGACGGTTTCTTTGCGCGAGATCCTCCGTAGTCATCCGCGCCCGTGAACGTGACGGAATCCTTGGCGCGCGTGACCGCCACGTAGAAGAGACGGCGTTCTTCCTCAAGGTGCGCATCCCCCTCCGTGAGACGCTCCTTCACGAGACCCTCCGGCAGAGGAATCGGATCAGATCGGCGTCGCGTGGGGAAGCGTTGATCAACCATCGAGACGATGAAGACGTGCTTGAACTCAAGCCCCTTTGACGCGTGGATCGTGAGGATCTTCACGAGCTCCGGGCCATCATCCGGATTCGCCTTGAGCGCACCCTCCTCCCCGCTCTCGATCTCCGCGCGCAATTCATCCAAAAACCCTTTCAGATTCGGTCCGGCGGTATTCGCCTCATACCGCTTCATGCGATTTGCGAAGCCATTCAGAAAATCAATCCCTTCAACCTTCTCCCGCTCCGGAAGACTGAGAATGTACGAGAGGATTCCGAACTGATCCAGCACAAACTGGAGCACCTTGAGCGGACGTTCGCGTTTGGCATCCTCCGCGAGCTTTTCGAGCTTCGAGATGACTCCGCTCACGAGCCGCTTCCCCTCCTCCGACATCTCCGGAATCACCACCACATCCCGGCACGCCTGCCACAATCCGATCCCCTTCTTCTCATCCGCATAGAAGGAGAGTCTCGCCGCATCCGATGCCGAGATATCAACGGTCGGCATGTGCAGAACGCGCCAGAGCGCGGGCCCGTCTTCCCGACGAATCAGGAGCGTGAGCGTATTAATGATGTCGAGAACGACCGGCTTGGCGTAGAGACCTCGCAGGGCGTAGAAACGGAACGGGATACCCGCGTGATCCAGCGCATCCACAAACGGTTCCGCGCCATCATTCGAGCGCACGAGGATCGCGATATCATTCCATGTGAGAGAGGCGTCTTCAGCCTTGAGATTGGCGATCTGCTCAGCCACGCCATGCGCCTCGGCTTCGATACTCGTATACCACAGCACGCGAATTCCCCCGCCCTGAGACCGAAAAGCCGTCAGTCGCTTCGAGAGGCCCGTGGACTCCAGTTTAACCTCCAGCCGGTTCGGATTATTCTGGATGATGAAGTTATACGCGAGATCCAATATCTCTTGCTTGGAACGATAGTTGTCCGTGAGGTAGACGGTCTTGGCATCCGGGTAGTCATCGCGGAACTGGAGGATGTTCGCGAGCGATGCGCCACGAAACTTATAGATCGCCTGGTCATCATCTCCGACCACGGTGAGGTTTGCAGGGCGCAGGGCGCAGGGCGCAGGGCGCGGGTCATGACTCGCCACGATGTTTTCGTCATAGACACCTTCTCCGTCTGCGCCCCGCGATCCGCGATCCGCGCCCCAGTCTCCCCCCGTCAGCAACTTAATCAGCTCATACTGCGCCCAGTTCGTATCCTGAAACTCGTCCACGAGCACGTACGGGAAACGCTGACGAAGCTCCTTGAGGACCGCCGGGCGCTCTCGGAGTAGGCGGAGCGTCTCCTGGATAAGATCCCCAAAATCCAATGCCCCCTCGTCCCGCATGACCTTGCGATAGAAGAACGCGAGATCCGCTAATTCCTGCAAACGTTTCCGCTCGGATTCCACGAATTCCGAATCGCCATCCAACACCGCCTCAAGAGCAAAACGCTGATAGTCCTCCGGGCTCACGTTCTCATCCTTGGCGCGAGACACGTGCGACAGGAGCGCGCCGAGAAATTTCTGCGGATTACCGAGTGGCCGGTAGTGGTCCAAGGGGAGATCCTCCATCCTCCGCTTGAGCATAAGCCAGCCATCCGTGTCCGTGAGGAGCTTGAAGCGATGCGGGAGGCCGATCTCCAAGCCCTTCTCTTCGAGGATGCGCTGACAGAATCCGTGGAAGGTCGAGATCCAAAAATCGTATGTGCCATTCGGAAGAAGCTGGAGCACGCGATCCTCCATTTCGCCCGCAGCCTTTTCCGTGAATGTGAGCGCGAGAATCTGATCCGTTTTCAAACCCTTTTCCCGAAGCAGGTAGGCATACCGGCGCGTGAGCACGGTCGTTTTTCCGGTTCCGGCCCCGGCTACGATCAGCAAAGGACCCTGGCCATGCGTTACGGCTTCGCGCTGGGCGTCATTCAGGCCTTCGAGGAGGTCATCCATAGTAACGGGATCATAGCAGGGACGGAGGAAATGCCAAATAATAAAAAGCTCAACGGCTAACGGTCCACAGTCTACAGGCGCGATCCGCAGATAAAAAGCAAAGAACGGACCCGAGTGGATCCGTTCCGAGCAGTCCGTGAGGACGAATGTACGCCTCCGAGCGCGATGTCCGTTGCCATGCGCGACCGGATCAGCCTAAGCGAGAATCAGGCACAAAAACAAGGATTGAAGCAACTTCTTGAAAAGGCCTCTTGACCTCGGATC
>CAZWYJ010000002.1:0-13790 GCA_964638165.1 uncultured Gammaproteobacteria bacterium
GTTAAATACGGCGAGGGTTTAGAGCCAAGAGCCGGATCATCTTAATATCCTAAATCTCCAACCACCCCTTTAATTGGGTCAAAGAGGGATTGCCAATTTCCCCGCATTTCGCTATACTCCGACCAAACTATGAATATCCAGCAGTCCCTCGTGCTCATTAAGCCGGATGGCGTTGTCCGTGGCCATATCGGCGATATCATCTCTCGTTTCGAGATGGTCGGTCTCAAGATCACGGCCATGAAGATGATCCTCCCGAAGGTGGATGAAGCGGATCGCCACTATGCGCTCACGGAAGAGTGGATGCAGGCGGTGTACGAAAAGGCCAAGAAGAAGTACGAAGATAACGGAGATGCCTTCCCATTCCCGGATTACAAGTCGTACGGGACATCCATCAAGAATGGATTGGTTGATTTTCTCGTGTCCGGCCCGATCGTTGCCATGGTGCTGGAAGGGGAGCAGGCCGTTCCCATCATCCGGAAGATCGTCGGCTCGACTGAGCCGGTTTCCTCTCCACCCGGAACGATCCGTGGAGACTTCTCGATTGATAGCTACGCGCTTTCGAATGAGCAGAACCGTCCGCTCCGAAATCTCGTTCACGCATCCGGTACCGCGGAAGAGGCGAAAAATGAAATCAATGTGTGGTTCACGGAAGAGGATCTGCATAATTACGAGCACGTCCTCCAGCACGTCCTCTATAATCCTGAAGCCTTCCTTCCAAAAAAGTAGACGCAAGGTTTTTTCGTTTGAATAAAAGCGCCCTGATCGCGTTCACACGCGACGGGGCGTTTTTTTTGCGGAGAATACCAGAATGAGAGATCTGAAGTTTTTATAGAGGAGAAGAACAAACGGGAATTTGCAATTTTTGCGCCATTCCTCTACTGTAAATGGCGTATGACATACAGGTTCACAGCCAGCTTTGTTAAAGAAGGTAAATGGTATGTTGCGCATGCCGTCGAGCTTGGCGTTGTGAGTCAAGGAAGAACGATTTTGGAAGCTCAAAAAAATCTTCAAGAAGCTGTTGAGCTCTATTTGGAAGATAGGCCAAAAAGTAAAATGTCGAAAGAGACCCCGCTCCTCGCAGTCCTGGAGGCGAACATTTGAATAAATATGCCAAAGCCAGTTTCTGGCAGCGCGGTCATCAAAATTTTAATCAGTATCTACAATTTTTGTATCGTGAGCCAAAAAGGGAGCCACGTTAAACTCAAGGGAGTCGCGGATGGAAAAGTCGTAACGACCGTTGTTCCGTTGCACCGCGAACTCGCCCATGGAACGATCCGAGGGATCCTCCGACTTGCCAAGATTGAATACGAAGATTTTGTGAAAGATATTTAGAATAGGGAATTTGGAAGATTTCCTCCACGTTCTGCATTCACTATTCTGTATTCTAAATTCTAAAAAACCATCCACATCCACCCCCGTTGACGAGTATTTTCAAGCGCGACAAACTTGAAGGGTCCGGTAGTCTGAATGAGGTTTCGAGCTAACTTCTTCTATGGAGGCGATGACGTGTAGAAACTGCGGTTTCTCGCCGATAGCCTCGCGGCGTTCACTTCATCGTTCTTGTTCAAGTGGATTTTCTGCCTGATCGGAACGACGAACGCAAGTGCCCACCTATCCCATAGTCGAAAACCTCATCGACGTTCCTCGATATCCATCGGGGAGCCGGACACGCAAAGCCCTCCAGGATTCCTGGGGGTTTTGCTTTAGGGCGTGGGCCATAGGTCGTAGGGCGTGGGCACTCCTACGCCCTACGACCTATGGCCCACGCCCTGTATCACAAACCCCCGGTTCATCACCGAGGGCCTGTATTTCTTTGAACGTCGTTGCCAATTAGAGCACCGCGTCCTTGGCTGCCTTGGCAACGCGGAACTTCACCACGGTCTTGGCAGGAATCTTGATCGTCTCGCCCGTGGCCGGGTTGCGACCCATGCGCTCCTTGCGGTGCACTTTGACGAGCTTCCCGACGCCCGGGAACACGAATTCGCCACTCTTCTTTACCTGGGTGTACGCCATGTCCGCGAGCGTATCCATCACGCTTACGACTTGCTTTTTGGCGAGCCCGGTCTTTTCGGCGAGCATCTGCATGATCTGTGACTTTGTGAGTTTTGCCATATAATTATGGGGAAAACTGAATAATAATGAATGAATGACTAGTATTATGAGGCTTTTTTACAGAGAGGGCAAGGAAACATGGGGAAAACGCAGTCTTTTTTGAAGAAGATGTCAAGTTTTTTAATACTGAAGAGCGCCCATGGTCCGGAAGGGTCGTGGACGAACTTCAGGATTCACAGGCGCTAGGAATCAACGCGATTGTAGGCGAGTTGATAGTCGGCGTAGTCTTTTTGGGAAAGTGCTAGCTCTCGTTCCGGATCAATACGATGAACTCGGATGGCCTCTTGAAGGAGGAGGAAGATTCCACGGGATCCTTTTTCTGATCGAAGAGATCGCACGAGTTTTTGGGCGAATGCGACATGGGCACTTCGGTCAGCCTGACTGATCCATGAGGGATTGATCTGAAATCGACCGGGTTCATACGCGATGGCTTCGTAAATGAGCGCGAGATGGGAGAGGTCGATTCGATTCGGAGGGATGCGCAAAAACTTTTGTATGACGTGAGCGTTGATGCGCGCCCGTAGGCGGAGGAATTCGTTTTCAGTGAAGTTTTCTTCAATCTCGGCATAGGGCACGTCGAGGTGGAAGAGGACGTGGGAAAGAACGATGACGCTTTCTATGGATCTCTTCGTCTCTCCGCTTCGGAGGAGTTTGAGGCTCTCGCGTGCGAGCATGATGAACAGGCGGTTTTTTATAGCTGATATGGCTCGACTGGCCACGTGATCACCCTGCTCTTCAAGAACATCTTCATAGATCCCGAAAGGATCTCCGAATGTCGGTGGAATGGAAAATCGTCCCGTTGGTTTTTCCGTACTCCGTGGAGGGTCCCAGCCTTCGTCTAAAGCCGTGATATCCATTGGTGGCGGATCGGATAAAGGTGCAAGATCGAGCTCGATTGGGGGGAGTGTTTCTTTCGTTGTTGCCCGAAGGGTCATTTTTTCTCCTCGTGTCGTAAGCCGAATCCGATAAAAATCGTCGGAAGTCCCAAAATGCCATGCGCGTTTTTGCTCGTCAACCGATCAGGGGATTGTTCACGATCTCCACCGCGTTCCGCCTTCGTGCTAACATCGCAATGTATGAAGAAAACATCAAAGGCGCAAAAGAAAACGCCCATGCAGTTGGCGAAGCGGAAGATGAGCGAAGAAGGTGCCCGCCGAGTGGCGTCATGGAACGGAGCGCAGAATCGGAAAAGGAAGGCGGAGACGTCCGGCAATGAGGATCGTCGCTATCAAAAATGGGTGAAGCAGTCCTCGGAAGCGATTCCGATGACGGATCGCTTGCAGGCATTCGCGGATGATCCGAACTGGCGTATTTTTCGTATCATGGCGGAGTTCATTGATGGCTTTGAGTTTTTGGATAGCCTGCGTTCTGAAGTGACGATTTTTGGAAGCGCTCGAGCGCAAACGGACGACGACTACTATCAGGCGGCAAAAGACTTGGGGCACGCGCTCGGTGAGGCCGGGTATACCATCATCACGGGCGGAGGCCCGGGAATCATGGAGGCGGCGAACTGGGGCGCGTATGAAGCCGGGGCGGAAAGCATTGGTCTCGATATCGAGCTCCCCACGGAGCAGCGTCGGAACCAGTTTGTCACGCGCGCCATCGGGTTCCATCACTTCTTTACGCGCAAAGTCATGCTTTCCGCGTCCGCGCAGGCCTACGTATTTTTCCCCGGTGGATTCGGCACGCTGGATGAGATGTCGGAAATGGTTACGCTCATTCAGACGGGGAAGATTCCGCGCAATGTTCCGGTCATTCTTTACGGGAAGGATTTTTGGCAGCCGTTCATAAATTGGGTGCATACGAAGGTCTTTCAGGAGAACCGATATGTGTCCGAAAAAGATGTCGCAATTCCGCAGATCGTTGATACGGTTGAAGAGGCGGTAAAAATTCTTCGAAAAACGACCGAGCGCCCTTATGGATTCGGAGCAAAGAGGGGACAGGAGTCGGCGAAAGAGCCTCGGAAGCGCCTCCCGCGAGGCGCGCGAAGATCGTAAAATCGTGGGGCGCGGATCGTAGCCTGTCCCGAGGCCTTTGCGAGGGATAGGGCGTGGGAATTCCCGCGCCCCGCGATCTGCGCCCCGCGCCCCTTTACCTATATGCCTCCAAAAAATCAGACCGCCGCAAAATCCATTGCTTTGCACAAAAAGCTTCGAGGAAAGATCGCCATTCACTCCAAGGCGATCGTGAAAAATCTCAAGGATCTCTCGCTCGTGTACACACCGGGTGTGGGCGCGGTGTCATCCGCGATCGCGAAGAACCCGGCGCTCGCGGATGCGCTCACGTGGCGCAGGAATGCGGTTGCGATCGTTTCGGATGGCTCTGCCGTTCTCGGGCTCGGGAATATCGGTCCGGTGGCCGCGCTTCCGGTCATGGAAGGGAAGAGCGTGATCTTTAAACAGTTCACGGGCATTGATGCGATTCCGATTGTTCTCGCGACGCAAGACACCGAAGAGATTATCGCAACGGTCAAGGCGATCGCGCCGACCTTCGGAGCGATCCAGCTGGAAGATATCTCCGCGCCGCGCTGTTTCGAAATCGAAAACCGCCTCTCCAAGGAATTGGATATGCCGGTAATGCACGATGATCAGCATGGAACAGCCATCGTCGTCCTCGCCGGGCTCCTGAATGCGCTCAAAGTCGTCCGTAAGAGCATGAACTCCGTTCGTATCATTCTCTCTGGCGCAGGCGCGGCAGGAACGGCGATCGCAAAACTTCTCATCGCCGCAGGCGCGGATGATATGACGGTCTGCGATCGCAAGGGTATCCTGGGTATGGATCGAAAGGATTTGAATCCGGAAAAAATCGCGCTTCGGGCGATCACGAATCCGCGTGGGCTATCCGGCCACCTCAAAGATGCGCTCAAAGATGCGGATGTCTTCATCGGTATTTCCGCGCCAGGCATTCTCACCAAAGAGCTGATCAAAACCATGGCATCAAAGCCGATCGTCTTCGCGCTCGCCAACCCCACGCCAGAGATTCTTCCGAGCGAGGCAAAGAAGGCGGGTGTGGCGGTTGTCGCCTCGGGCCGAAGCGATTTTCCGAATCAGGTGAATAACGCGCTGTGCTATCCGGGTCTTTTCCGCGGCATGCTGGATCGTGGCGTGAAGACCGTTGATGTGGCTACGAAGATCCGTGCCGCGAAAGCTATCGCCGGTTTTATCAAAAAACCGACCGCAGATCGCATCATCCCGACTATCTTCGATAAAGGTCTGCATCAGGCTGTGGCGAAGAGCGTTGCGAAAAACTCTCGCTGACATATTTTCAGACAAGAAAAAACGCCCCCGCCCCGTATCACGCGACTGCGAGAGAAGGGCGGGGGAGTGTTTTGAGCACGGGAAAGATCGTCAGTTTCCGTCGACGTGATAGCGAGCGCCTGTCATTGCCTTCGCGTTTCGTCTTCACGGGCAAGGTCTCGCTCGTGTGCGATCCTCATGCGCCGAAGGCGTTCTTGACGATAGGCGGTGGCTTCATCGTCCGTCATGCGCAGAAATCTGCCGTTGTAGTCAATGTCCAATTCGGGACGGAATTCGTCTTCGGAGTCATCCGAACCGAAGGCGATGGACGTGGCATTGAGCCTTGGTTTTCTGGTCGGCGCGGTCGCTTCTTCGATCATGCAGTTGATGCGGTGCCGGTGGAATGCGACCCAAGCCCGCAGGCGCGGATCGAAGACGAAGCACAGAAGGACGAAGGCGGAAACGACGATGAGTCCGGGCCAGATGTTTTTTTCAAAAGGCATGCGATCCTCCTTGGAATGTCCGATATCCCGTATGGGATGGCACGGATGGAATCAGAAAATAGAGAAGACGTCAAAAGTGGGGAGCGGGGAGAAGGTCGTGGGGAGTGAATGAGTTCCTCTCCCCTAAATAAAAACCCCCTCGTTTCCGAGAGAGCTTTTTGACATGATCTTACGGACCTTTTCTACTTCTTCACGACAGCCTTCTTCGCTGTTGTTGGAATGAGACCCTTCTTCTTCAATGTCTTGAGCGTGCGCGCGGCAACGCGAAACTTCTTGCCATCAATGCGGATGGTCTGAAGATTGATCCCCTGGCGGCGAAGGGATCGGACATTGGAGTGACTGCGGGAGCGAGAGGCCTTTGGGCCGCGTCCGGTAATGGCGCAAACTCGGGACATAGTGATAGGGGGATGATGGTGGAAGCGATCAGACGGGGATTCCGCGTTGTCGCTCTGGTGCGAGGATGATACGCTCTTTTGGCAATTCGTGCAAGAGGCATGTAGGACTTACGCGTTTGGCGCATAACTTCGTTCCCTCGCAAAAGCCTCGGGACAGGCGCCCTCTCCGCTCCTCCCCTTCGCAAAAGCCTCAGGGCTTCGGCGATAATGCATACGCCTCGCTTCGGTGCTCGGGTTTTCCTCGTTCTGCATCCAAACACGTAAGTTCTAGTTATGTTACTCCAGCTTCTCTTTTCCGAGCCAATGCTCTTCGCGGTCGTCCTGCTTGCGATCATCGTGGCTCTCACGATTCACGAGTATGCGCATGCCATGACAGCGTACGTTTTGGGTGATCCTACGGCTGAGCGTCAAGGTCGCCTTTCACTGAATCCGCTCGTGCATCTGGATCCGGTTGGCTTTTTAATGATGCTCATAGCCGGTTTCGGTTATGCGCGTCCGGTGCCGTATAATCCGAATAATTTGCGGAATCATCGTCGGGATCCTGTGCTCGTGGGTCTTGCGGGTCCGGCCTCGAATATCATCCTTGCGGGTCTTGGCGCTTATGCCGCTCTTTTTTTTGCGGGTACGCTCGGTGGCTCGAACCTTCTCGTGCAGTTTCTCGTATTTTTATCTTACATCAATGTCAGTCTCGCAATATTCAATCTCCTCCCGATTCCGCCACTGGATGGCTCAATTGTTCTTTTATCTTTACTTCACGCCCCAAAATGGGCGCGTGTGCGAGCAATGCTCGTTCAGCAGGGGCCGCTCATCCTCATCATGGCGATCATCGTGGATTCCGTGAGCGGAATTGGATTTTTTTCTCATATTTTTAGCTTTTTCGGGAGCACATTCTTTTCTCTTATCGGCGTTTCCCTATGATTATTTCTTCTTCACGTTCACGATCGGATCTCTTCGCGAAGCCCTGGCCCGGATTTCGATCTTGGTTCGTTACGACAATGTCCTGCATTGCGGTTTTTGAGTTTTTGGCAATTTTTGCATGGAAGGCGCAGGGCGGGCGCATCGCGGACCTCACTGTTAGCCTCATCGGAATTCCGGCCGGTGCCTTTGCCGTTCTGGTATTTATCGCCGGGATCTGGGCGTTTTTTGCCTCCGTGTCGCTCGGAAACGCCCTAGGATTCCTCACGCGCTTTCTTCCGATTGCATGGGCGATCCCGCTCTTTGACCTCATCCGTACCTATGGAAACGGCGTGGTCATCGGCCCGCCGAAATTGAACGGACTGGAATATCTTCTCGCGAGCGCCACAGGAGGTATTCTTCCCATGGTATCGGGAATTCCCGTGGGAATGCGCCTCGGAATTTTCTTGGGCGCTTGTGGCGCGGGCATTGTGGCATGGCAGGCATCGCATCGCTGGTGGAAGGGGATTGTGACGGGTTTGGCCGTGAGTGCGGTTTTCGTTTCCCTGGTGAGTGCCACATCCTTCCTCGCTTTTTCGCGTGCGCCGTTTTCAGCGGAGAGCTGGAACGCGAAGCCGATTGAAATTACTCGTCGGGCAACGATCGTTTTGAGCCAAGGCTATTGGTGGAATGGCACGTATGACCGTTTTCCGAGCGCCATAGACGGGCAGACGGACATTGCAATGCGCTTGGCATCGGCCGGTCATGCCGTTTTCATCCTGGGCATTGTGCTCTTTGCCGGGATGCTCGTCTTTCAGAAATCACGATGGAGCACATTCAAACACCTCTTTTTTCATCGAGCCGTGGCGGAAATGCTCATTGCGCTAGGAATCGGTATCGGGTCCGCGTGGACCGTCCTCTCAAGTCAGACGAAGGGATGGACATTCGCGTGTGCCGCGGGTATCGGGATTTTCGTATTGCTCGCGCTCCGCATCTCTCGCGCATTGAGGCATGATCTTGCGTCCGTGGAGCAGGATGAGCGCTCACAAGTTTCGCAACCGCTCACAAGAGGGGATATGAGCCCGGAATCCGCCCGCTCGATCGCCACGGCATCGGAGTGGTATGCGGTGGCGGGCGCTTGGATGCTCGGATGGCCGATCGTGGCCTCCGTCGTGGTTTTTTTGGCCGCTTCAATGCTCATTCGTGATCGGAGCTGGTCCGCTTGGCCCCTATTCCGCTCCCTGTGTGACGGGGTGAGCCTGTCAGCTCTTTCCGTGGCCGGGTATTTCTTCCTCTCTCAAAAAGCGGTTCTCGCTCCGTCGGCTCTCGCCGGGGCATTGGCGGCATTCCTTCTTGCTTATGCTGTCGCGTGGGTGGAGCGTCGGGGTCGCGTCAGCCGTGAGTGAGATTTTGAGCGCCTTTTATTGATAGAGAGTGGACGAATTTTCGTACTATTTGACAAAGAAGACGCGTTTTTATATGGTATTGAGCGCATTCGGTGTTTTTCCCGAATGAGTTGGAGAGTATCGAAATCATGGAAAGAAAACACAGGCCGCTCCTTCTACAGCTCTTCGAACCGGTCCCTGAGACCCCGCCCGCCGAAATCGGCTCCTACGATCGAAGAACGGCGACGTGGTCGCATCGCGACGGGAAGCTCATGTCTCCCGTCAAGCACAACCAGGAAAGTTGAACTTCCCCTGGTGACGTCCGGCTACCCTGCTCATGAATCTGTGATTCGTGGGCAGGGGATCTTTGTAAATAGGTGGAGTGAGCTATTCTTCAATCTCCGCTCTGCCATACTTTAGGACATTGTGTGCAAAATTTAGCCCTCTTTTCATGTTTGCGATGCGGAGTTTTTTATCTGAAAAGTCTCCCACGTGTCCGGCTGAATACCTGTACGCATGTACAGCCTTCCCTTTTTCTTTAAGGAAGCGAATGAAGTTTTCTATCTGCCTTGGTGGACAACGGACATCATTTTTTCCATAAAAAATAAGAAGAGGGGATCGATAATCGGTCGCGTATGTTATCGGAGAACTTTTCGTATATTGATCAGGGACCTCTTTGGGGGTTCCGCCAAAACGTTTTCTATCTGTTGACTGGAAGTAAGCCGTTTCGTCCTCGTATTGTAAGACGCAGTCGCCGATCGGCGTTCCGGCGATACCTCCTGCCCATAGATTGGGGTATTTGCCTAGGGCGAGCAGGGTCACGTAGCCTCCCCATGACCAGCCTGTTGCGATAATTTTTTTCGGATCAGCGGATGCGTGCTTGACGAGCCATGCGCGTGCAGCCACGATATCTTCAACCTCCCAGTATCCAGGGTCTCCGTAAATGCCCTCTTCAAATTTTTTCCCAAAGCCAATCGACCCTCGGTAATTTACTGAACAGTAGCCAAAGCCTTGATCAAGCCATGCATGCGCGTCTGGCAAGAATTCGTCAGATGCAAAGCCATGCGGTCCTCCGTGGATGTCGATAATAAAAGGAGTATTCTTTTGAGCGTGGTCGGGAAATCCGACCCACATATGAACGCGTGATCCGTCAGAAGACCGAATGGTTATACTTTGAAGTCGACGCGGTGGGTCGATTGGGGGAGAGAAGGCGAGAACTTCTTTTAGAGCGCGAGGCTTTGAAGAAGATGTTTTTAGGGCGATGAGTTTTGGTGGGATATTGAAGGCTTGCCAACGTAAGATAAGTGAATTGCGTATCATGGCAACGGACCCAAAGAAAACGTCAAAACTTCCGTATGCCGGACCAATGACCTCGGTTGTTTTTTTGGCAATGTTATAACGAAGGAGCTTGTGTTGCGCCTTTTCAACCTTGCATACAAGAAGAAACTGTTCTTTGTGGTCAATGAAAATAGGGAACTCATCTCCTTTTTTTGATGCATCGACGTTGAGGATATGAGCTTTATCACCATATGGATTTATCGTGGCCGCTCGGTATGATCCTTGGGCATTTGTTAGGCCGAGTATACGTTTCTCGGTTTTCTTCCCAATCCATGCGTAAGGAAGGAATGTTCCATGCATGGTGGTTTTTCCAACGAGCATAAGACGTTTTATATCGAATACAAGGATATCCGATTTTGTCTTTTTCTCTTCTCGCAAAACGGAAATACAGACGTTTGATGTATCAGGGGAGATGGAAATCCCTTGAATGAATGCACGATCCTCATAAATACGAATGGGAGGTTTCGGACGCCCGTCCTGTGAAAAGGGCACGAGATAAACGATGTTTTTCCCTTCAAGAGATGCTGAAAAACAGGCGCAGTCACCACGTTCGCTCATGTGCAGTTCGTATGAGCTGTATGGCGGTAGATTAGGGGTAACGTCTACTGGACGCCCTCCGTCAAAAGGAATTTGGACAAAATGTCCATGTTCATTTCCATCGCGATCATGTAAATAAAATACATTTTTTCCGTCCGGTGAGATTGAGGCGAAAATCGTTCCGTGCGCGTTGTTCGTTAACTGACGCTTTACTTTTGTTTTAAAATTATAAGAGTATATCTGATACGCTCCGGACGTACTCAGGATGAGCAGGGTGCGATGTTGTGCCTTTCGTGCCGGGTGCATCCAAAGAATAGCCGGATCTGTAAAGCGCTTGATCCATTTCGGCTTTTCCGATGATTTTGGCTGTTGCTTTTTTAACGTAGGCATATATTCTTGACATTTTAACACAAAATATGCATTATCTATAATGTTTTACGGGCTCGTAATTTAAACAACTTTAGAGAGGTAGTCATGAAGTCTGTGCTCATTGTTACACATCAGCATGGTTTTGAAGCGGATCCTATCATCGATGCATTGCGTGAAGAAGGGATTGGTATTTTTCGATTCAACTGTGATTCCGGAGATCGTATTCCAGCTATTGCGTATCATGCGGATGAGCGTGGGGTTACTGTTCGTTTCACGTGTGACGATCGAAGTGTCGCTGGAGCGGAGATTGGCGCCGGATGGTGCCAGCAGCTCCCGCCGTATTTTGGTCAGTCAGCAACGATTCTAGAATGTCTACAAAGAGAAAGCTTGACCGCAGCTGCATTCGGAGCCTTTGAAGCCTTGGACATCCCCTGGTTTAATCGACCAGCAGGCATCATTCAAGCTTCAAACAAGGCACTGCAGTTGCGTTTGGCGCAAGTGGTCGGTCTTTCCATCCCAAAAACACTCATATCGAATTGTGCGAAAGAAATACGTGAATTCGCAAAAAATAGAACAATTATTGCGAAAAACATTGCAACGCCGTGGATTGTTTCTGGGCAGAGAAATGAGGCGGCGTACACGAGAATTGTGCCTCCGGAGTGGCTAGCAGACGACGATAGCCTGTCATTCTGTCCTGTGATTTTTCAGGCTTTCCATGAACGTAGGCGCGACTATCGGGTGATCATTGTCGACGATGCCGTCTTCGCCGCCTTTTGCGAATCTAATGGTGAGCAACGAGAAGATGTTCGCAGAGGCGTGCCAACTGGTGAAAATTATGAAGCGTGCACGTTCGATCCTCGAACAACGGAACTTCTCAAGAAGCTCATGAAAAGGCTCGGGATCGCCTACTGCGCTGCAGATTTCATCGAAGATGTGTATGGCAATCTGTTTTTTTTGGAGGTGAATACCTGCGGATCATGGTGGTGGCTCAATGATACTTTTCGCGACGAAATTCGTTTAGCGATCGTTCGGAGCTTGAAGGAGCGACTCTTAGGTTCTTTGTGATCGTGGTGCGGTCTGTAGGGTGGCGGAAGAAAACTCTTCCGCCACTCTTTTCATAAGGCTTCTATTTTTAAGATGCTGGAAATTATATATTATATTGGGCAGGAATTATGAAAAAGCATTGAGGTGTACGATCTTCTTGCTATCAGGAGTTCTAATATTTGAGCTTCGATCTGGCTAAAATAGGGCATTCAGTCTCAGAAATCCCTTTAATTTAGATATTCGGTTATAAATATTCATGAATCCTCATTGCCCACTTGACGATTAGAGGCGTTCGCTGGTATAGTTCCGCTCGCTAACTGGCCATATCGGCCTTATTCTCCAAGGAATTCATGCCTACTGTCAATCAGTTATTGCGGAAGAGCCGCAAGCAAACCCGGACAAAATCCAAGAGTCCGGCGCTTCAGTATACGGTCGACACGATCCACCGTCGCCGAACGGAACTCCGTCGGGGGTCTTCGTTTAAGCGAGGCGTGTGCACCAAGGTCAAGACCGTTACCCCGAAGAAGCCGAACTCGGCTCTTCGAAAGGTTGCACGTATTCGCCTTTCAAACGGCGAAGAAGTGACGGCATACATTCCGGGAGAGGGCCATAACCTTCAGGAGCACTCCATCGTGCTCATCCGGGGAGGCCGCGTGAAGGATCTTCCGGGCGTGCGCTATCATATTGTCCGAGGCGTTTTTGATACGCAGGGCGTTGATAGTCGTCGTCGCGGCCGTTCTCTTTACGGGACAAAGCGCCCAAAGGCTAAGGCATCTTAATGTATTGAAATGGTATGCGAGGAAAGCAAGCCCCAAAACGGAATTTGAACCCGGACCCGAAGTACGCCCGCACGGACGTGACGAAATTTGTGAACTACGTCATGGAGTGCGGAAAGAAGACCACGGCGCAGCGTATTGTGTACGGAGCGTTTGATATTATTGCCGAGAAAACACAGAAGGATCCGATCGAGGTTTTCGATACGGCCATGAAGAATGTGAGCCCGCTTTTGGAAGTGAAGTCGAAGCGCGTTGGCGGTGCGAATTATCAGATTCCGATGCAGGTTCGTGCGGAACGTCGCGTGCAACTTGCGTATCGCTGGCTGCTTGCCGCCGCTCGTGCAACTAAAGGCAAGCCGATGGCGCAGCGATTGGCGCAGGAAATCATGTCTGCGGCCGAAGGTGTCGGAGAAGCGGTAAAGAAGAAGCAGGATGTGCAGCGCATGGCCGAAGCCAATCGCGCCTTCGCGCACTTCGCGCGCTAAGGAGCGTATGGACGATGCCACCTCGGGCTCCATTGTCTACAAATCCATGAAGATGGCGTAGGAATACGCCGTCTTTTTGTCACTAACTGTTCACGAAACGAATTGAAATATATGCCACGAGAATATTCCCTTGAACTCACCCGAAACTTCGGGATCATCGCACACATTGACGCCGGTAAAACGACGTGTTCTGAGCGCGTGCTTTTCTACACCGGAAAGAAGCACAAGATCGGTGAAGTGCACGAAGGTGAAGCGACCATGGACTGGATGGAGCAGGAGCAGGAGCGTGGTATCACGATCACGTCTGCGGCAACGACGTGTTTTTGGAAGGGGCATCGCATGAACCTCATTGATACGCCGGGACACGTGGACTTTACGATCGAAGTGGAGCGCTCGCTTCGCGTCCTTGATGGCGCCGTGACCGTGTTCGACGGCGTGGCTGGCGTGGAACCGCAGTCCGAGACCGTGTGGCGTCAGGCGGATAAGTACAATGTGCCTCGCATGTGTTTCGTGAACAAGCTTGACCGCACGGGTGCGGATTTTGAAAAGGACGTGCTTTCCATTCGCACGCGTCTCACGAAGCGCGCGTACCCGATTCAACTTCCGGTCGGAACGGAAGCGAATTTCAAGGGAATTATTGACCTCATCACGATGCGGACATTCGTGTATCAGGATGAAGTGGGCCAGGTGATTACGGAAGAAGATGTTCCTGCGGA
>CAZWYJ010000002.1:13890-34528 GCA_964638165.1 uncultured Gammaproteobacteria bacterium
TGGAGCGTCATGCGTCCGATGATGAGCCGTTCACGGCACTCGCGTTCAAGGTGATGACGGATCCGTACGTCGGGAAACTCATCTTTTTCCGCGTATACTCCGGAAAGGTTGCTTCCGGTTCTTATGTCTTGAATGCCACAACGGGCGAACGCGAGCGCTTGAGTCGCATCGTGCGCATGCACGCGAACTCGCGTGAAGAAGTGCAGGAAGTTTTTGCGGGTGAAATTGCGGCCGCAGTTGGTTTGAAAGGGACGTTCACGGGCCACACGCTTTGCGATGAGAAGAATGGCATCGTCCTCGAGAGCATTAAGGCTCCGGAGCCGGTCATCTCTATCGCCATTGAGCCAAAGACGAAAGCCGACCAGGACAAGATGGGCATCGCGCTCCAGAAGCTTTCGGAGGAAGATCCGTCATTCCGCGTGCATACGGATGAAGAAACGCTCCAGACCATCATCGAAGGCATGGGTGAGCTTCACCTTGATATCATCGTGGATCGCATGAAGCGCGAATTCCAAGTCGAGGCGAATGTCGGAAAGCCACAGGTGGCCTACCGTGAAACGATTACGGGCGAAGCGGAAGCCGAAGGGAAATTCGTTCGTCAGTCCGGCGGTCGTGGTCAGTACGGTCATTGCTATATCCGCGTGAAGCCGCGCGAGAGCGGAGCGGGATACGAATTTATTGATGAGATCAAAGGTGGCGCGATTCCTCGCGAGTATATTCCGGCCGTGAACAAGGGAATCCAGGAAGCGATGACACGTGGCGTTCTTGCAGGCTATACGCTGCAGGACGTCTCCGTGACGCTCTATGACGGTTCTTTCCATGAGGTTGACTCTTCGGAAGCAGCCTTCAAGATCGCGGGCTCCATGGCCTTTCAGGAAGCGACTCGGCGCGCAGGTCTCGTGCTCCTCGAACCGATGATGAAGCTCGAAGCGGTCACGCCGGAAGAATTCATGGGAGATGTGATCGGCGATTTGAACTCCCGCCGCGGACAGGTGCAGGAGATGACCGAGCGCAATGGCATGAAGATTATCGGCGCCCTCGTTCCGCTCGCGGAAATGTTCGGCTACGTCACGTCCCTCCGTTCGCTTTCCCAGGGTCGTGCATCCTCCACCATGGAATTTGATCACTACGCGGCTACTCCTCGGAATGTCGCGGACGCGATCATCGAAGGCCGGAAGAAGAAATAGTCGTAGGGGCGGATCGCGATCCGCCGTTCCGTAGGGGCGAGGTTCCCTCGGTACGGCGGTCGCGACCGCCGTACCCTTGCCCTCTTCAATCGAAGATAAAAACTCTCTCGGAAACGGGGGAGTTTTTGAATTTCGTCCACTAAACTTGACTTATCCTGAAAAAGCCGTATAATCGGGGCACGTGTTTTTCTGGTTTTTCCCAAAACGAAAGAAGGGAGCACCTTAATGACTGCAAAATTGACGAGTGGAAGAGGCCCTGGTTCGCCGTCCATGCCTTTTGGCCACGTGGCCATCGAACCGGCGGATTTGATCGAAGATGCTCCTGCGGCCTACGATCCGTTCAACCTGGATCTCGTTGGCGAGCTTTTCGATGGTGCGCTCGCCGCCAATAACCTCAATTTCGTGAGGGATATCCTCGCGCGATCGAGGCATGACGTGGCGCTTCGCGATCAGCTTGGCGAAGACCGCATCGCCAATGCCAGGGCAATCCTTGGCGATCTCGCGGCCTAGCCACACCGTCCCGATGAACATTGGGACTCTCCGGAATCCTGCGTGCCTACGACGCAGGATTCTTCAATTACCCGAAATGCGAAATACGAGTCCCGATCTACGATT
The DNA here is from genome assembly GCA_964638165.1 of uncultured Gammaproteobacteria bacterium. Classification (GTDB taxonomy): domain Bacteria; phylum Patescibacteriota; class Patescibacteriia; order 2-12-FULL-60-25; family 2-12-FULL-60-25; genus 2-12-FULL-60-25. The sequence goes on from CAZWYJ010000002.1 coordinate 15,693, forward strand.
CTGTCCCCATCTTGTCAGGAAAAATCGTCCGTGGTCTTATGTCCCTGTATGAGCCTCGCTTCTATTCTTGATACTGCCCGAAAATTGGGTATCCCCGTCGTCATAACAAATGATCAGGGGCTTGCCCCGCAAGTCGTTATGCCTTTTGAGGATTTCGCCTCCATGGTGGGCGTAACCACTCCCTCAAGGGAGCGTAAACCTCGATTGACGTCAATTCCGAAGACGAAAGACGAGGTCATTCAGGCGCTCGAAGGTCTCAAAGGAGAACGGATTCCGGATGACGAGATCTTCGACGTCTCCGTGGAAGAGGAGGTCGTCGCCGAGCCATCGGAGGCCGATCAGTTGCTCGAAGACCACTTCTATTTCGAACAGCTCGATGACAAAGAAAGCCCGTAAAACGGGACTTTCTTTATACGTAAAGGTATCTTTCCGTTTTTATTTTTTGGCTTCATTAAGGCAAGAATACGACCCTTGCGTTCCAAGGAGAGTGGTGATATACTCCTCCTACTTAATTGAAGCTCTCTTAATTCCCACGTATTCCTATGGCGGAAAAATTTGATCGTAAAAAGCCACACGTTAACGTTGGTACTATCGGCCACGTTGACCACGGCAAAACAACCCTCACGGCTGCGATCGTGACGGTGCTGTCCCAGAAGGGATTGGCCCAGGCTCGCGGCGTGGATGCTTTTGATAAAGCACCTGAATCCAAGTCTCGCGGTATCACCATCGCGACGGCGCACTGCGAGTATGAAACGGAAAGCCGTCACTACGCGCACGTGGACTGCCCAGGACACGCGGACTACATCAAGAACATGATCACGGGCGCCGCTCAGATGGACGGTGCTATTCTCGTTGTTTCCGCAACGGATGGTCCGATGCCTCAGACCTCTGAGCACATCCTTCTCGCTCGTCAGGTTGGCGTGCCGGAGATCGTCGTATTCCTCAACAAGGTTGACATGGTTGATGATGCGGAATTGATTGATCTCGTGGAAGAAGAGGTTCGTGAGCTTCTCAACAAGTTCGAATTCGACGGCGCGAATGCCACAATCATTCGCGGTTCCGCTTTGAAGGCCCTTCAGAATCCAACGGACGAAGCCGCGACGAAGCCGGTTTGGGATCTCATGAATGCCCTTGATACGCGCATTCCGGAGCCGGTTCGTGAAACGGATAAGCCATTCCTGATGCCGATCGAAGACGTCTTCTCCATTGAAGGTCGCGGAACAGTGGCCACGGGACGTATCGAGCGCGGTATCGTCAATATCAACGAAGAAGTTTCGATCGTTGGTCTTCGCGAGGAGCCGATGAAGACGGTGGTCACCGGTATCGAAATGTTCAACAAGTCTTTGGACGAAGGTCGTGCTGGCGATAATGCCGGCTTGCTCCTTCGTGGCGTAAAGAAGGAGGAATTGGAGCGCGGCATGGTTCTCGCCAAGCCGGGTTCGATCACGCCACATACGGAATTCGAAGCTCGTGTCTACGCCCTCACGAAGGAAGAAGGTGGTCGCCATAAGCCCTTCTTCAAGGGATACAAGCCACAGTTCTACATCCGAACAACGGACGTGACGGGAGAAGTGACTCTTCCGGCTGGAACGGAAATGGTCATGCCTGGAGACACTACGGATATCACGGTAAAGCTCATCATGCCGGTCGCGATCGAAGAGAAGATGAAGTTCTCCATCCGCGAAGGCGGAAAGACCGTCGGTGCCGGTAGTGTGACGAAGATCATCAAGTAATGCTGAGCCGTCCTGGGGCGGCAACCTCTCCACCTCGCCATTGGTGGGATCGAGGGGTTGCCGCCCCGGGCGGACAAGAATCTCATGGCTGAAGCTAAGAAGGCAAAGAAAGAAGAATCGCATCGCGTCCGCATCAAGATCCGCGCGTATGATCACAAGATCATTGATCAATCAACGCGCACGATCATTGATACGGCAGAGCGCTCCGGTGCTCACGTGATCGGGCCAGTGCCGCTCCCGACGGAAAAGAAGAAGTGGACCGTGAACCGCTCCACCTTCGTCCACAAGGGCGCGCGTGAACAGTTCGAAATGCGTATTCACAAGCGGATCGTTGATATCCTCGATCCGAACGCAAAAACCATTGACGCTCTTACGAGTTTGAATCTTCCGGCTGGGGTAGACGTCGAAATCAAAATGTAAAAATGTTTTGAAAAAAGCGACTTGCTTTCCCGATGGACATCGGGAAGCACAATTCATCTTTTTTCAAAACATTTTCCACACAGTAAAACGTTCCTCTGCGGAACGGTTCCCAAGGAGTAAGTTGCTTCCCTCGCGTGATAGATGCGGATGAGAGGGATAATCGCCACGAGCGAATGTGGCGTTACGGCAGAACCTCCCTGAAGTGAATCGCGACGCAGCGCATCTAAAACAGCAAAGAACAGCGTGTTCGTGCGATCACTCGTGCGACATGCGAGCCTTGTTCGCTCCGAGGCCAGAGGATCGCGTCCCGACATTCATTCGTCGAGACGTAATCCTCTGGCTTTTTCCGTGCCTGACGGCGTGGATGGAAAGCGCAGGGTGGAGGACGGTGCCTTTTTGAGGCGATCGTCTTCTGCAGAGAGAGGGGATTCACTCACACAAGAGACGTCCTCAATCCGAGGACCAATCCTATGAAATTTATTCTTGGTCGAAAAATCGAAATGTCGCAGGTTTACCGTCCTGATGGGACGGTTGTTCCGGTGACGCTCGTTGAGGCCGGGCCATGCGTTGTCACGCAGGTCAAGACCGACGATCGTGATGGGTATGCGGCTGTTCAGCTCGGCTTTGTGCCACGCCGGACGATCTCCAAGCCCCAACAGGGGCACTTGAAGGATCTTCCGCCTTTTTCCGTTCTGCGTGAATTTCGCGTGAACGAGAATCCGGAAATCAAGCGTGGAGACGCTGTATCCGCAACGGTCTTTGCACCCGGGGACGTCATCCATGTTAGCGGAACGTCAAAAGGTCGCGGATTCCAGGGTGTTGTGAAGCGCCACGGATTCCATGGTCAGAAAGCAACGCATGGTCATAAAGATCAGCTTCGCGCACCCGGAAGTATCGGCGCCGGTGGCGTTCAGCACGTCTTCAAAGGAACGCGCATGGCCGGTCGAATGGGCGATGAGCGCATCACGGTTCAGAATCTCGAAGTGGTTGAAGTCCGTGGCGATGTCATTGCCATAAAAGGGGCTGTTCCCGGTGCGCGTAATAGCATTGTTGAGATCGTATCCCCATAAATATGCCTAAGGTATCTGTATACAATGTGCAGGGCAAAACGGTTGGCGACATGGAATTGAATGGCGCGCATTTTGGCGTGGCCGTAAAGCAGAGTCTCATCCATGAGGCTGTGATTGCGCAGGAAGCGAATGCTCGCCGTCCGATCGCCCACACGAAGACACGAGGCGAAGTCCGTGGAGGCGGGAAGAAGCCTTGGAAGCAAAAGGGGACCGGTCGCGCTCGTCACGGCTCCATCCGCTCTCCGATCTGGGTTGGCGGCGGAATTACATTCGGTCCGCGCAATGAGCGTCGTTTTGGCGTGAAGATAAACCGGAAGGCCAAGAAGAAAGCTTTGTTCATGGCGCTTTCCGACAAGCTCGCTCACGAGAAATTGTTCGTCACGGAATCATTCAGCGGGACTTCGGCGAAGACGAAGGCGTTCGCCTCCTTCATCGCCACCCTCCCGGGGAAGCGGACGACATTGTACGTCATTCCGTCATCCCGGCCGGAATTGGTCCGTGCGGCGCGAAACCTCAATCAGGTATTCGTGATGACGGCGAACAGCTTAAATGTGGTTGATGTTCTTCGATATGACGCGGTCGTCTTTGAGAAAGACGCGATCGGCGCATTCGAGACCCTCCACGCGGCATAAATGCTATGGCACTACTCGAACGATTAACCAAGAAAAAGGCACCGGCGAAGAAGGTGACGAAGGCTGAAACCGAGTCGCCGAAGGAGGTGAAGGTCGCAAGCGCACGCGCTGCGGATTTTGCCGGCCTGCTTTTGAAGCCCCACGTCAGCGAGAAGGCTGCCGTGAAGGCAGACAAGGGAATTTACATTTTCGATGTCCCGGTGAGCGCGAACAAAATCGAAGTCCGCAAGGCGGTTGAGGCGATCTATGGCGTGAATGTGGTTGCGGTTCGTACGCAGCGCGGAATTGGAAAGATCGTCCGCCGTGGTCGAACGGTCGGTCGGCGCAATGCGTGGAAGAAGGCATTGGTCGAATTGAAGCCCGGTCAAACACTGACCCTCATCGAGGGCGTCTAGAAATATGCCGATTAAGAACTATCGTCCTACAACAAATGCGCGCCGGAAATCATCCGTGCAGGATTTTTCCGATATCACTCGTACGGAGCCTGAGAAGTCGCTGATCGTCACAAAGCATCAGAAGGCCGGACGAAACAGCTATGGTCGCATTACGGTTCGTCATCGTGGTGCCGGAAACAAGCGCTTCATCCGCACGGTGGATTTTCGTCGCGAGAAGTATGATATCCCGGCGAAGATTGATTCTATTGAGTACGATCCGAATCGTGGTGCGCGCATTGCGCTCCTCGTATACAAGGATGGGGAGAAGCGCTACATGCTTGCTCCGCAGGGTATGAAGGTTGGCGATGTTGTCGTGTCAACGAAGACGCAGAAGATCGAAGTGACGCCGGGAAATCGCCTCCCACTTGAACATTTGCCTGTTGGTATTTTTGTTCACTCCGTGGAGTTGCAACCCGGCAAGGGTGGGCAGATCGCCCATGGAGCCGGCGCGAACATTCAGATTATGGCCGTAGAAGGGCAATATGCCACGCTGAAGTTTCCGTCCGGCGAGGTTCGCATGGTACCGAAATCCTGTTCTGCAACGGTTGGGGCGGTGTCGAATCCGGATTGGCGTTTGATCCGTTGGGGCAAAGCCGGTCGAATGCGCCATCGGAATGTTCGCCCGACGGTTCGCGGAAAGGTGATGAACCCGGTTGATCACCCGCACGGCGGAGGCGAAGGTCGGAACCCGATCGGATTGAAGCGGCCGAAGACGCCATGGGGTCGCGCTGCCCTTGGCGTGAAGACGCGCAAGCAGAAGCATCCGACGAACGCATTGATTCTCCAGCGTCGAAAGAATAAGAAGCGCTAAATGATATGTCTCGCAGTCTCAAAAAAGGTCCATACGTGGACGTGAAGCTCATGAAGAAAGTGTCCAAGCTCTCGGCTGGCGACAAGACGCCAATCAAGACGTGGGCGCGAGCCTCTACCATTACACCGGAAATGGTCGGATTTGTGTTCGCCGTTCATAACGGCAAGCAACACATCACGGTCGTTGCAACGGAAAACATGGTCGGCCATAAGCTTGGCGAATTCGCTCCGACGCGCAAGTTCACCCGTCATGGGGGAAAGATGATGAAGGAACTTGAGCAGAAGAGTCAGACGCCATCCTCCTAAGTATGCAAGTATACGCACGACTTCGTCAGTTGCGCATGGCGCCCCGCAAGGTGCGGCTCGTTGCTGATCTCATCCGCGGATGCACCGTGGAGGGGGCGATGAACCAGCTCGCATTTTGCGACAAGGCCGCAGCAGAGCCTCTTACAAAGCTTTTGAAGAGCGCCGCTGCGAATGCGGAACATAATTTTCAAGCAGATCTCTCTGCGCTCCGCGTGGCAAAGATTACCGTTGACGGTGGCCCGACGCTCAGCCGATGGCGCGCTCGCGCGTACGGTCGCGCCGCGCCGATCCGCAAGCGATCTTCGCACATCACGATCGTGTTGAGCGATGAATCCGTTGTGGATGTGCATGCTCCACGCGCTCGTCGCGTTGCCGCATCCAAGTCTGCTTCGGCTCCGGCAAAGAGTGCCAAGAGTGCAACGAAAGCCTCTGGCGTAAAAAAGGCGAAAGCCAACTAGTCCTATGGGTCACAAAGTCCATCCAAAGTTATTTCGTCTTGGCGTCACGAACACGTGGCCGAGCCGTTGGTTTGCTCGAGGCGATGCGTATCGCGATCATGTCCGCCAAGATATTAGCATTCGTTCCTTCGTCATGAAGGAATTGAAAGACGGCGCCGTGAGTTCCGTGGTCATTGATCGTTCACAGGGCGTTATCGCGATCACGATTCATACGGGCAAGCCGGGATTCGTGATCGGTCGGAGCGCTGCGGGGATCGAAGAGCTTCGGAAGAAGATCGTGAACCGGTTTTTCCGTGGTCAGAAGGTTAATCTTCGTCTCGATGTTATCGAAATTTCGAAATCCAATCTCGATGCCGCTATCATCGCGCAGCAAGTTATTTCGGATCTCGAGCGACGCATGCCGTTCCGTCGCGTTTTGAAGCAGACGATCGAGCGGGTGAAGAAGTCCGGAGGTCTCGGCGTGAAGGTTTCCGTTTCCGGTCGCTTGAACGGCGCGGACATTGCTCGTCGCGAGTGGCTTGGATGGGGAAAGATTCCTCTCACGAGTCTTCGAGCGGACATTGATTACGCGCAGAATACGGCACGAACGCAGGTGGGCGCTATCGGCGTAAAAGTCTGGATTTACCGCGGAGACGTTTTTGAACAAGATCGACTGTCGATATACCAACCAACCACACCTTCCCGCGGGCAGCGCGGAGATCGTCGTGAAGGTAATGGTCATCGCATGGCTGGTCGGAGCATGCATCGCGATGAGCGACCCTCTGGACGTTCAGAGGCGCCGGCTCGAGATGCGGCATAATGGGAATGAAGTATGTTGATTCCGAAAAAAGTTAAACACCGCAAGTGGCACAAGGGACGCGCTCGATTCCGTCGAGGAGCGACCGACAAGATCACGCTCGCATTCGGGTCGTGCGGATTGAAGGCGATGTCTCCGGCATGGGTAAACTCCCGACAGATTGAAGCCGTCCGTCGCGTTTTGACCCGGTACCTTCGTAAGGGAGGAAAGATCTGGATCCGCATTTTCCCCGATCGCCCGATTACCCGGAAGGGGAGCGAGGTCCCGATGGGTGCCGGAAAGGGAGCGGTCGAGCACTACGTGGTCGAAGTGAAGCCCGGAATGGTTCTCTTCGAAATAGACGGTATCCCGGATGACAAAGCTCGTCAGGCCATGAAGGACGCTTCGTATAAGTTGCCGTGCATCTGCTCGGTTATCTCAAAAAACGCCTAATTCTATGGAACCGAAAGAACTCCGCACCCAAGGTATTCAGCAGCTCCGCGAGCTTGCCCGCACGACGGTGTCAAAGGTCCGTGAACTTCGTTTCACGATCTCGACGCGTCAGCAGGGGCATGTACGCCAGCTCCGGAATGCCAAGCGAGATCTCGCTCGCGTGAACACCGTTCTCCGCGAGAAGGCGAATAATGAGGAAACGGCCTCCTAATTGATATGAAGAATGTTCAACACCGCCGGTTGCGCGGCACGGTCGTTTCGACCGGAATGCAAAAGACGATCGTCGTCCGCATTGACCGCCAGGTCGCGCACCCGAAGTATAAGAAAATGTACACCGTATCGAAACGATACAAGGTTGACGAACCGAACGGAACCGTTCGGTTGGGGAATCTTGTTGAAATCGAGGAGTGTCGCCCGCTTTCGAAGACAAAGTGCTGGCGTTATGTCCGCACGATCGCGGAAACTGTCTAAACGCTATGGTTCAGCATCGATCAATGCTCGTGTCAGCGGACAACAGTGGCGCAAAGAAGCTGCAGGTTATTCGTGTCCTCGGCGGTTATCAGAAGCGGTACGCCCGGTTGGGTGACATCGTGACCTGTGCCGTCAAAGAGGCTTCGCCGCGTGCGACAGTAAAGAAATCAGACGTCGTGCATGCGGTTCTCGTTCGAACGGCCAAGGAAACTCGCCGAAAGGACGGAACGTACATCCGGTTTGATGAGAACGCCGTCGTGGTCATCGACCGTAAGACCCGCGAACCGAAGGGAACGCGTATCTTTGGACCGGTTGCTCGCGAATTGCGCGCCAAAGGGTTCGCGAAGATCATTTCCCTCGCTCCAGAGGTCCTCTAATACGTATGACGAAATTCCGAGTACACACCGGCGACACCGTAAAGGTCATTGTCGGCAAAGATAAGGGGAAGACCGGAAAGGTCATTCAGGCTTTTCCGGGCATGAATCGTATTGTCGTGGAGGGCGTCAATTTGTCCAAACGCCACCTTCGGACGCGCAAGCAGGGGGAGAAAGGCCAGATTGTGGAATTCTCCATGCCGATTCACGCGTCGAACGTGCAGGTGATGGGGGAGGACGGAAAGACCTACCGTCACCGACAGGCAAAGCGTGAAGCCACTCCGGCGCCGGTATCAAAAAAGGCGTCAAAGAAAAGCTAATCTATCCGTATGACGATGCAAGAACGCTACATAAAGGAAATTGCCCCGGCATTGCGGAAAGCGATGGGCGATGTCAATGCGCACATGGTGCCAAAGCCGGTATCTGTGACAATTGGCGTTGGAATCTCCCCGGCGAAGCATAAGGACGGAAAGCTCATGGAAACTGCCACGGAAGTTCTCACGCGCATTTCCGGACAGAAGCCGGTGCAGACGAAGTCGCGCAAGTCCATCTCGAACTTCAAAACCCGAGCCGGTCAAGTGATCGGATTGAAAGTCACGCTCCGCGGAAAGCGGATGTGGGACTTCATTGACAAAATGGTGAGCTTCACCTTCCCGCGCGTCCGCGACTTTCGAGGCATTCCCCCGAAGGTGGTCGACCAAACGGGGAATTTGTCAGTTGGGTTTACGGAGCACATTGCCTTCCCGGAGATTCATTCGGATGAAATCGAACGCATCCACGGGCTACAGGTGACGATCTCGACAACGGCAAAAGATACTGCATCCGGTCTCGCGCTTTTTGAGGCGCTCGGATTCCCATTTCAGAAATAATATATGGCAACGGAAAATCAGCGAGCAAAGTCTCGCAGGAAGCCTGCATTCTCCACGCGTTCGGTTCACCGATGCTGGCGATGTGGTCGTAATCGCGGATACATGCGCGACTTCGATCTCTGTCGCATCTGTTTCCGTGAACTGGCAAATCGTGGCGAATTGCCGGGCGTAACGAAATCAAGCTGGTAAGGTATGTTTAACGATCCTATTGCTGACTTCCTCACGCGCATTCGAAATGCGCAGATGGCGGGACAGGAAACAATAACAGCTCCATCATCCAAGATGAAGGTGCGCATCGCGAAAATCCTCGAGGCCGAGGGGTACGTTGAGGCTGTTCGCGAAGACGCCGAAGGCTCCAAAAAAGTCCTCGTCGTCGAGCTCTCCTACAAGGGGAGGGAGCCGAAGATCCGTTCGATCAAGCGAATCTCCAAGCCGGGATTGCGCGTGTATCGAAAGGCGGACGAGCTCCCTCGCGTCATGTCCGACATTGGCATCGCCATTGTTTCGACATCCGCGGGCATTATGACGAACAAGGATGCGCGCCGTCGAAAATTGGGCGGTGAGATTCTTTGCGAAGTAACCTAAATCTATGTCTCGTATTGGACGAAAACCTATCAGTATCCCGAACGGCGTTGACGTGAATATCTCGGGCGGAACGGTCTCGGTCAAGGGTCCGAAGGGTTCATTGAGCGTCGAGACGCATCCGAACGTTACGGTAACCGTGACGCCGGAACGCACGATTGTCGTTACGGTCGCAAACGAAGAAGATGTGAAAGATCGTGCGTTGTGGGGCTTGTTCCGCAACCTCATCGCGAACGCCGTTCTTGGCGTTGAGAAACCGTTTGAGAAGAAGCTTGAATTCATCGGCGTCGGATATCGGGTCGCTGTTCAGGGGAGCGCGGTACAGATGGAAGTCGGATTTTCTCACCCGGTGAATTTTCCTCTTCCGGAAGGCATTACGGCGTCCGTCGAGAAGAATGTTTTGACTCTGGTCGGAATTGATAAGCAACTCGTCGGCGAGATTGCGGCACAAATTCGTCGCGTCCGTCCGCCGGAGCCGTACAAGGGGAAGGGAATTAAGTATATTGACGAAACGATCCGTCGCAAGGCCGGAAAAGCGGCCAAGGCCGGAGCCTAATCCAAACGTATGATGACGAATGCACAGCGTAATTTGCAGGGCGCACGCGCACGACGCGTTGCTCGGGTTCGCGCTCGCGTCAATGGTACGTCGGAGCGACCGCGTCTTGCCGTTTCTCGAACACTTCGCCACATTGTGGCGCAGATGATTGATGACACGACGGGACGGACAATCGTTGCCGTATCGGATCGCGACGTGAAGGGCGCGGATGCCATGAAGCCGATCGAGATCGCCCGAGAGGTTGGAAAGATGATTGCGGCTCGCGCGGTAGAGGTGAAGATTTCCAAGGCGGTATTCGATCGACGCGGAAAGCGGTACCATGGTCGCGTACAGGCGCTTGCAGAGGGCGCCCGCGAAGGTGGTTTAGTGTTTTAAGACTATATGGCAGAATCAACAAACGACGAGAAGAAAGTTCAGGCAACGGGTAGTCCCGCTGGCCAGCGCGCACCATCCAATGCGCGCACGTTTCGTATCCATTCTTCGCGCGGAGGCGCGAGTTATGGAGCGGGGGGTGGCGGTCGCGGAGGCGATCGTGGCCGTGGCGGTCGCGGAGGCCGTCGGGATTCACGATCCTCGGATATTCCGGAGCAGTCCGACTACGAGGAGAAGAGTCTGGAAATCGCACGCGTGACCCGCGTGACAGCTGGTGGAAAGCGCATGCGTTTTCGTGCACTCGGTATCGTGGGAAATCGCAAGGGGCGCGTGGGGTACGGCATCGCGAAGGGCTTGGACGTTGCCGCGGCAACATCGAAGGCGTTCACGCAGGGTCGCAAGAGCCTCATCACGGTTCCGATCGTTCATGATACGATCCCTCATGAGGTGCGGGCGAAGTACGGATCCGCGGTTGTTCTCTTGAAGCCGGCTCCTCGCGGAACGGGCGTGAAAGCGGGTGGCGCGATCCGTCAGGTGCTCCAGATTGCGGGTGTTCCGAACGTAACGGCCAAAATGCTTGGAGCTGCAAATAAGGTGAATAATGTGCGTGCCACGATTGAAGCATTGAGCTCGTTTCGTGTGACAACGCAAAAAGCTCCGGAGGCCGATCAAGTGAACGGTCGAACCGAAGCCTAATGAATGCATATGACGGAAATTCGTCTCCATACCATCAAGCCAGCAAAGGGTTCCCGAATGGTCGCGAAGCGACTGGGACGCGGTCCCGGAAGCGGAAAAGGCAAGACTGCCGGACGAGGAACAAAGGGTCAGCGGGCCCGTTCTGGCGGAAAGGCGCGAAATACCATTAAGGGGTTGAAGCGCATTGTGCTTCGCATTCCGAAGAATCGCGGTTTCGTGAGCGGGATCATGCATCCGGTTGCGGTTACGGTCGAGCAGATTAATCGCTGGTCCGTTCAGGGCGCTCGCGTGAGCGTAAAATCCCTTAAGGCGGAAAATCGTATTCCGGCTGATGCGGTCGGTGCGAAAATTGTGAACACGGGCACGATCACGAAGCCGGTGGTGATCGTTGGACTCCTCGCAACGTCCGGGGCGCGAGCTGCCATTGAGAAGGCGGGTGGATCGTTTGAAACGTCTGACGTTCCGGTCAAGGCAAAGAAGCCTTCGAAGGTTGGGAAGAAGCGCTAAGTCGGTTTTTGTCCCGTTTTGACGGGATTCTTAACAATGTATGTGGCAAAAACTCGTTCAAGCATGGAAGATTAAAGACGTTCGGAACAATCTGATCTTTGTGATCGCCATGATGGCGCTTTTCCGATTCCTTGCGAGCATTCCGCTTCCCGGAATCGACGTGGCGGCGCTTCAGCGATACATGGAGAGCAATCAGGTGCTCGGAATGTTCAATATGTTCAGTGGCGGAACTTTGGAGAATTTCTCCGTCGTCGCAATGGGCGTTGCGCCGTTCATTACGGCTTCCATTGTGTTTCAGCTGCTCGGTATGATCTTTCCGAAGATCGAGGAGATGCAGAAAGATAGCGAACAAGGGCGTCAAAAAATCAGTCAGTGGTCGCGAATGCTCACGGTTCCTCTGGCAGTCATTCAGGCATTCGGCCTGATCGCGATCTTCAAAGCGTCCTCTGTTCAGATCGTGAGAGACATGGATCTGTTCCACTTCATCGTATTGATTACGACGGTGACGGCGGGAACGGTATTTCTGATGTGGATCGGCGAATTGATTACGGAAAAGAAGGTGGGGAATGGAACGTCGCTCCTCATTTTCGCCGGCATCGTTTCCGGAATGCCTTCAATGATTCAGCGCGCGCTCATCTCGTATGATTCATCGCAGCTTGTCACGTGGATCGGCTACGGAGTTGCCGCGATCGTCACGATCGTGGGCGTTGTCTTCATTACGGAGGCGCAGCGGAACGTTCCGGTGCAGTACGCGCGACAAGTTCGAGGTATGGGTGGTGGCGTGGCATCGAATCTCCCGCTCCGCATGCTCATGGCAGGAGTCATTCCGATCATCTTTGCGGTCTCCATGCTCATTTTCCCGACCGTGGTCGCGCAGTTCTTCATGCAGGCGAAGACGGCATGGGTGGCAGAGGGTGCGCGTTGGGTGCTCGTGACATTGCAGAATCAGACTGTATATGCCGCATTTTATTTTGTTCTGGTTGTGGCTTTTACCTATTTCTACACGTCTATCGTGTTCAAGCCGGTGCAGATCGCGGAAAATTTGCAGAAGCAGGGAGGGTTTATTCCCGGCATTCGTCCGGGGTCGCCGACATCCGAATACCTCCAGAGCGTGATTAATCGCATTACGCTTCCGGGTTCGCTCTTCCTGGGCGCGATCGCCGTATTACCGGTCTTGATTCAGAATTACACCGGAACGCAAGCATTCGCCATCGGAGGCACGTCATTGCTCATTGTGGTCTCGGTTGTTATTGAGTCAATGAAGCAAATTGAGTCGCATGTGACGATGCGCGAATACGACGCCTATTAAAAAGTTCGTTGAAAAAGGCGACTGACTTGCGCTTCGCGGAAAAATTCGTTCACCGTACCGGTGCGTACGGCTCACGAATTTTTTCGCTCCAGCGCTACGTCATTCATCCTTTTTCAACAAACTTTTAGACACAGCAAGGATCGATGAAAACTCACCAATGCGGTGGGTTTTCTCTTTTTCTGTTCGCGAACTTCTTTGCTCCAGCACTGCGCAATTCATCCTTTGTAGCGGGTTTTTGTATTCGGGTAGCTCGGTTTTCCTTGGTCTGCATCCAAACGCGGGCGTTCTTTGTGTCTATATTATCTTGGGAGTATAGCGCTACGCAATTCATCCTTTCTGATGATTTTTTGTTTCCGTAGTTTATCGTTTTTTCGATCCAGCGCGTCGCACCATCGTTTTTAGGATGTTTTTGATTCCTGAATACCACGGGCGCAATTCATCCCGCTGTATATCCCTCCACCCCTGTTTTTGGCTTTTTCCTGCGTCCTGCTACAATCCTGACGTATGAGTCATCAATGGCGGCAAGCGGCGTGGCGATGGACGCTTCCCGCGCTTTTGCTCATAAACTGTCTCGCGATCCTGCTATTTTGGTGGAAGACGTCCGGATACCTTTTCACGAGTCCGATGAAGGGGTCTGCGCTCATCGCTTTTGGGCGCGTGACGGGTCTTGTGTCCCAGTACCTCCTTTTGATGGAGGTGGTGCTCGTCGGACGCATTCGCGCGCTTGAGGAGGCGTATGGTTTTCCCGCACTCAACCGCTTGCATCAGACAATCGGGAAGTGGCTTCTCGTATGCATCGTGGCGCACCCCCTCCTTCTCGCTGCCGGGTATGGCGCGAGGACCTCGCTCGGAATTCCCGGACAGCTTTTCGATTTCGTCCAGAATTGGGAGTATGTGTTTGTAGCCGCGATGGGCTTGGCCATCATTGTGATCACCGGGATCTTGTCGTTTCGGTGGGTCAGGAAACATCTTCGGTTTGAAACGTGGTATGGCACGCATCTCTTGATGTACATCGGCATTGCTCTTGTCTTTCGACATCAAATGGAGGCTGGAGACATGGCGAATACGTTATTTTTGCAGTTTTGGCTTGCGCTGAACGGCATCGGATTCGGCTTTGTCCTCTTGTATCGGTTTTTCCGCCCTATCGCATTATGGTTTCGGCATCGTTTTGTGGTCTCGGCCGTCCGACAGGAGGCGCCAAACGTGGTTTCGCTCATGATATCCGGCCGGGCCATGGATCGGTTTCGTCTCGAACCCGGCCAATATGCGAATTTTCATTTTTTTGGGTTAGCCCCACGCTGGGCTTCGCATCCATTTTCTTTTTCTGCGGTTCCGAATGGGAGAGACCTGCGCATTTCCGTAAAGCAATTGGGAGATTTTACAAACGCTCTGCCACGGATAAAGATAGGAACTGGCGTCATCATTGATGGCCCGCTCGGACGATTTACGCTTTCAGCCATGAAGATGAAGAAGTGCCTCCTGATTGCCGGAGGGATCGGTATCACGCCGATTCGGGCACTCATTGATGAAGCCATGAAACAGGGGAAAGAGACGATCCTTCTGTATGCGGCTCGAACACCGGCGGATCTCGTATTCCGGTCAGAGATTGAGACGGTTGCCCGGATGTTCGCAAATCTTCTGCGCGTCATCTACTTTGTTGAATCGCAGGAAGGGGATGAAGGATGCCTGATTGGTCGCATTGATGAGGATTGCATTCGGAAGTACGTTGAAACTCTGCATGACCGGGATGTGTATGTGTGCGGGCCTCCGATCATGATGGAGGGCGTTATCAAGACACTCCGAAAGTTGGGGATGCCGAAGAATCAAATTCATTCAGAACCATTTTCATGGTAGAAAATGCTTTACAAAGTCAGCCTTCACCGGCACCATCGGACTCTCCGTTGGAGATTTTGCCGAAAAGCGTTCGCACCTTGCGATCGTTCGTGCTCATGGCCGGGGTGGGGATCGTTGCGAGTCTCGTGATTTTTGCTGTTCGTGTTGCTACGAATGCGGATGTTTCGTTTCCGAGCGAGGTACCGCAAGGGCTGGTGACCTGGAGATGGGTCGTCGTGGCCATGGTTCTTTTGGGCGCGTTCGGATTACTCATTCGAGCGGTGAGTGGCCGGGCATTCGTAGATATTCTCTTGAGCGTCCTTCTCTTTTTTGGCGTGTGGGTATGGTGTTGGGGCGTAATGCCATGGGATATCGGTCTCCTCGTCGCTTCGATTCTCACGATTGTTCAGGCACGGGTTCGTCGCGTAATCATTCATGACATCTTTCTCTGTATAGGGTGTGCGGGTGTGGCGATTCAGTTTGCATTTCTCCTGCCGGTGAACACGCTTCTGCTCGCCTTGGTAGGATTGAGCGTGTATGATATGGTCGCGACGCGACCGCAGGGCATTACGCAGGCGCTCGCCGGGGCATTGATCCACCGAGGCGCTATTCCCGGCCTGATCATTCCGGAAACATTTTTCGCTTTCACGAAAGATATTCGGAGCGCCATTCAGTCTCCGTTCGGAATGTTTTTGGGTGCCGGAGATCTGATTTTGCCGATGACGCTCGTCGCGCGATCCGCATCGTGGTGGGGATGGATTCCGGCAAGCGCCGTCGCCTTCGGGGCGATCATTGGCGCGTACCTCCTCGGTCGCCGGAAGAGCCCCAAGCCTTTTCCGGCACTCCTCCCTCTTTTGGGTGGCTCCGGAATTATTTTCGCGTTTCTCTTCTTGTTTTTGTGAGTTTGAATTATGCAAAGGAAGAAGCTTCGTGCCGTCATTTTTGGCCCCCAAGGCTGCGGAAAAGGAACGCAGGGGATTTTATTGAGTGATAAATTTACTGTTCCGATCGTTGGTTCCGGAGAACTGTTCCGCGCAGAGATTGCAAAAGGTTCTCCGCTCGGACGCATCGCCGAGGAGTACACGCGGAGTGGTTGCTTGGCGCCGGATGAGCTCGTCAACGGCATCATATCGAGTCAGTTAAAGTCTCTGGATCTTTCTCGAGGTTTCATTTTAGACGGGTATCCGCGCACCGTGGATCAGGCCGGATTTTTGCAGCGTATTCTTCCGGTTAATGTGGCGATCCTCATCAAGATTCCGGATGAGGTTGCGGTCAAGCGCCTGCTCTCGCGCATCCAATGCCCTGTCTGCAAAACGGTTTACAATACCTCGGAGGCTCGTCCGGCGATTTCCGGCGTCTGTGCGGTATGCGGGGGAGCGCTCAAGAGGCGAGAGGACGATACGGAAGAAGCGATCCGAACGCGTTTGGCGAATTACCATTTTATGACGGAGCCGCTCGCGCGCTACTACCGGCAGAAGGGGACACTTTTGATGATCAAAGGGGATCAGTCTATCGAGTACGTGCATAAGGTGATGATGGGGAAGTTGGCCAAGCTGGGATTTGCTTTGTAAGAGAAGCTCTAGAAACGCGATTCGCTAGGGCTTCACTCGAAAATTCGCTCACCGTACCGGTGCGTACGGCTCGCGAATTTTTCTCGCTCCAGCCCGTCGCGACTCATCGTTTCTAGAGCTTCTTTCCTGTTTTTCGTTTACCCTTTTTCAGCGGTCTCCGGGAACCTTTTTCGGACAAACTTTTCCATGGTCTGCGCCTCCGCCCGCCTCGCCTGACGCTGAGTGCACCCGAAGTGGATGGCGGGCAGGCCGCGCCCCCGCCTGCTATCGCCTGCGCGAAGCAATGGCGGGCAGGCCGCGATCTGCGCCCAGCTGTCCCCCGAAGCCCTCGACGCTCGCGAAGCGAGCTGTGGGGGGCGAAGGGGGACTATTTACGAATTGCCATTTACCGTTTACCGTATACCTCATGGCTCTCATCAAAACGCCCAAGGAAATAGCGCTCCTGAAGAAAGGTGGGGCAATCCTCTCATCCGTGCTTCGCGAAGTCCGTGTTGCCTGCGTGGCAGGCGTTACCACGAAGTCTCTGGATGATCTCGCCCAGAAGCTTATCAAAGAAGGTGGAGGCACACCGTCATTTTTGAATTATCGTATCAGTCCATCGGATCCCGGATATCCGGCAGCGCTCTGCGTCTCTTTGAATGATGAGGTCGTGCACGGCATTCCGTCCAAGGATCGCGTGATTGAAAATGGCGATATCGTCAGTCTGGATATCGGGATGTGGCTTGATGGACTGTGCACGGATATGGCGACCACGGTGATCGTCGGGAGCGTCCCGAAGAATGTTCAGGCGCTCGTGCGCGATACGCGTGAGGCGCTGGTGTGTGGCATCTCGGCCATTCGTGGCGGGGGAACGGTGGGGGACATCGGCGATGCCATTGAGGATTTCATTCAGCCGAAAGGGTGGGGCATTGTCCGCGATCTCGTTGGCCATGGCGTGGGTCATGCCGTTCACGAGGATCCGTCCATTCCGAATTATCGGGAGCGGAGCGCCCATCGTATCCCGCTCGTCTCCGGGATGGTCATAGCCATTGAACCCATGATCAACCTCAAGGATTGGCGCGTGGCTCAGCGTGATGACGGCTGGACGATCGTGACGCGAGATGGGAGTCCGAGCGCGCATTTTGAAGTCACGGTCGCGGTCACGGATGACGGGTATGAGCTCATCACGCCATTTCCGGACGAGAAAGAGTAAATAGTTGATTGGTAAATGATTGATTAGAAATCAGGAAGTGTTCCAAAAAACCAATCAACCACTTACCAATCAACTAATCAACTGTTATGCGTGTTCTCGGTATTGACTACGGTTCTGCTCGCGTCGGGCTCGCGCTCGGCGATACGGATGCACGCATTGCAAGTGCGTGGGAGGTTTTGGAAAACAAGGGGGAAGAGGCATTGGTCTCGGAGGTCTCGAACGTCATGAAGCGCGAGATGGCGGAGAAGGTCGTCGTTGGGATCCCGCGTCCTCTTTCTGATGCGTCCATGGCGAATGACCAGGTGCGTGAAATTCTCACCTTCGTCGAGCGTCTCCGCGCCTCCGGCATGGACGTTGAAACCTTTGATGAAGCTCTCACGAGTCGTATTGCGTCCCAGCAGGCGCGGGAGAGCGGACGGAAGGGGAGTCAGGACGATCTTGCGGCCGCTGCGATGTTACAGGGCTGGCTGGATAGTCGGTTGATTGGTAAGTAGTAAATAGTTGATTGGAAAATGCGATTTTCCAATCAACAAATCAACCAATTACCAATTACTTTCTTCATGTATCTCCGAGATCACGTTGTCATTCTCCGATCCGATCCGTTCCGCGAGCACGATCGGCGTTTGGTGATGTTCGGAGAATCGCATGGATTGCTTGAGGCCGTGGCGCGTGGCGTGGATCGGAAAGAGTCCAAGCAAGCCGGGCACCTCCTGCCCATGATGGAGGCGGAAGTGATGATCGCCAAGGGCGCGGCATTCGACAAGCTC
The DNA here is from genome assembly GCA_964638165.1 of uncultured Gammaproteobacteria bacterium. Classification (GTDB taxonomy): domain Bacteria; phylum Patescibacteriota; class Patescibacteriia; order 2-12-FULL-60-25; family 2-12-FULL-60-25; genus 2-12-FULL-60-25. Next base: position 33,883 of record CAZWYJ010000002.1, read on the forward strand.
GCGGTGGCGCGCGCAACGCGATCATATCGTACGCTCCGCACGCGCCTGGGTTCGCTCGCAATTGCCGGATCTTTTCTTGATCTTTTTGAGCATCTTCAGCGTCCGGGGATCGTGGATGCGGGATCGTATGCGCTCCTCATGGATCTCTTGGATATCGCGGATCGCCTTCCGGAAGAGCCGACGATTGAGCGGGCGAAGCTCCTGTTCGCGACCGCGTCCATGAAACTGCTCGATCGCACCGGATTTGCACCGCAGCTCACGCGATGCGGATTGTGCTATGACGGATTTGGAGAAGAGGATGTTCGCCAACTCCCGCAGGACGGCACGATCGTGCACGAAGATTGCTACCGTTCCGTGCGTGCCGCGCAACCGAATGCTGTTCTCATCCCGCATGCGGTTCGAACGGTCGCGCGATTCCTCCGCGATGAGTCGCTCGATAAGGCGCTTTTGATTACCGGAACCTCCCAAGGTTTTTCCGCGGTCTCTTCCATGGTCTACTGTTTTATCCGTCAGACGCCACTCGCGAAAGAACCGCATGGGATGCATACCATCGCCATGATGTTGGGGTGAGGCAGGAATCCCTCTAAATCTCCCCTTGTCCCTCCTACGCCTTCGGCTTCGGTGGGCACCGCAGGGGAGACTTTAG
>CAZWYJ010000003.1:0-31402 GCA_964638165.1 uncultured Gammaproteobacteria bacterium
GCAACGGCATCGTGGACGGATGAGCAGATCGGTAGTTCCATTCCGAACGCCGAGGTCGGGACGTATCCTGTTTTCGTTCGCGTGGATGGCGTTTCTTCGAACGTCATCGGTATGCGCGTGACGCGGGCGGATGCGGGCGGATCGCCCGAAATTGTGGAGATAAGTCCGGCGCAAGGGCCGGTTGGCACATTCGTGACGATTCTTGGGCGCAATTTCGGTTCAAGTGAGGGATCCGTGTATTTTCTTGATACGCAGACGGGCAATAGCGCACTCGCGGATACGAATGTGCCGGATGCCTGCGTAGACGGTTCGTGGACGAATAATTCTATCGTGGTAAAGGTTCCTCGCGTTTTCACCCAAGGGTCAACCGGTGTAGTGACGCCAGGGTCGTACGCCGTATATGTCCGCACGGCTCGCGCAACAGCACCGGAATCCAATCGAGTTAATTTCGCCGTGAATACGGATCCGCTTGCTCCGGGCATCTGTTCCATCGTTCCTCGCGTGGCGCCGATGGGGTCTTCAATCACCGTCCACGGAGAGAATCTAACGAGTGGTCCCGGAACCGTTATCTATCATGTAAACGTTGTCGGAACCGCGTCATCGTGGTCCGGGTCGCAAATCATCTCTCGTATTCCATCCGGAGCGGAAACCGGCCCTGTCCGCGCACGGTTGACGGCATCAGGGCTCTCCTCTAATCCCTACCCGATCGAGGTTCGGAATTGTAATGAAGCTGCCGGCATCTGCGAGGCGGATGAAGAGTGTTGCATGGACGGATCATGTCGGGCGATCGGAACATGCACAGCTTCTGTAGGAACGGCGATGTTTGCGTGGCGTTTTTCTACAGGTGTCGTACCTCGTGCACCGCGTGTGCTTGAGCAGTGCGAAGACGGTCTCATTCCGTCTCCGTCTCCATGGTCGCAAAGGCCGGAAGGACGAGAGGCATGCGTGAATAGCGTTCCGGTCATGGTATTTTCGACCCTGATTGATCCGGGGAGCGTTGCCGACGGGAGTGGCAATGTGATCGTAGAGCGCTGTACGGGCACGGGAAGTGATCCGTGCGAACAGACTGAGGCGGTCGCGGGGAACGTCAATTTATATCACGCAAATGCCACGCAGGATTACGTGACGGCGAATGTTGGTATTTTGCAGCCGTCTTCGTGGTATCGCGTTTCGCTTACCACGGGCGTGCGCGGAGCCGGAGAAGGTGGTTTGAACATGGAAGAGAATCGTCAGTGCGGAGAGGGGATGGCTTACTGCTACCGATTCCGCACGCGCGAGAGTACGGAGCCGTGTGCGATTGCAACGGTATCCGTAGCCCCGAATCCATTTACCGCGCACGAGCAGAACGAATCCATTGAGTACGCCGCGTTGCCGACTCCGGAGGGGGACCGATGTAGTATCCTCATCTGTGAGGGGTACGGGTGGTCATGGCAAACGAGTGATTCTCGGGCCATGATCACGCATGTGCCGAATCCGCAGGGTGCGGGAGAGGCGTGCTATCAAGTTGCGACAGCGCTCGCCGAGACCGGGCCTTCGAATCCGGTACAGATTTTGACGACGGCTCAAGCAGTTACGGGCGCCGGGGATTTGTACATCCGTTTCATTCCGCCGAGGATAACGAGTTATGGTCCGAATTGCGACGCGGCGTGTAGTAATGCGGCGATTTGGGCTTCATTCAATGTCCCGCTGGATCCGGAGAGCGTTCGCATGGACAATATTCGGATCGAGCGTTGCGCGAATGAGGCGTGTCAGGAGCTTCTTGAACCGCCCACGCTCGATCTTTCTCAGTCCGTGATTTCATTGCGTTCGATCCCGGACACGTCCGGTTCCGAAGGGCGCTTCCTCGTTCTTGAACCTGTTAGGATCATCAATGGCCAGCCGGCGACATTGCTCGAGCCCGGGCGATACTACCGTGTGATCCTCCGGGGAGGACAAGAAAATGGCATCACATCGGCTTCCAATGTTCCGATGTCATCTTTGAATCATCCGGATGGTTTTTCCTGGACATTCCGCGTTCTCCAGGGGGAGGATGCGATGTGTGCGTCTCAGCGCATTTCCGTTTCGCCGGGAGAGAAGTACGAAGATCGCGTCGGGGACCGTCAGGGATTCTTTGCGGCGCCGGTATCCGGTCCGGACTCCTGCGACTCCCGCGGTCAGTTGCTTGTCTCCTCTCTCTTGGGAGGGTTTAGTTGGAATGTCGCGGATACGCGTGTCGCGCGCCTTCTCTTCAATGGGGCGATTGATACAGGAACCGTTCGTGTAAATGGCTGTACTGACCGTTGTACGCTCACGGGGTCTCAAGGGGTGTCCGGTCGGACGGCTCGTTGCGGAAATAATATCGTGGAGACCACGAATGCGGCGACATGTGTAGGGTCCGTGACTCGTTCCGGTCAGTCGTGCGTCGTTCTCCCGGCCGGATCAACAGGCGGAGAGGAGTGCGATGGAGGGAGCGGGTGCAATTCCCTGTGTCTTTTTGAGCCGGTTCCTACGATTGACGAGGGGGGCACGTGTGGCGACGGCGTGAGACAGTCGAATGAGGATTGCGACTATGGCCGATTCTGCACAGGCGTTTCAGCCACGTCCACGGTACAGGAAGGATCGGATTGTACGTCCGGAGCCCAGCGAACGGCTTGTCTTCAGAATGGGGGCAGATGCGCAACGGCGCAGGTGCGCGGATGTTCCGTTCACTGCCGGAATCTCGGGGCCAATGCCGGGGGCTCGACATGCGGGAATGGCGATGTCTCCGATGGCGAGGATTGCGATGATGGCAATATCACGTCACGTGACGGATGTAGTGCAAACTGTTTGCACGAAGGAAGCTCAAGTTCCATCTTCGCGTTATGCGGAAATCGGATTCGTGAGGATGGCGAGGCGTGTGAAATGAGTGCTACCGGAGCGTGGCCGGCCGGTTGCGATCCTCGGACGTGTCTTCATGCCGGATTGAGTCCCTGTGGGGGTGGGGTCGTTTCCGGATGTTGTGGGAACGCTATTATAGAAGATGGTGAGGATTGTGATGACGGGAACACGACGGCCAAGGACGGTTGTAGCACGATCTGTCTTAATGAAGGGTCGTCCCCGTCCTACGCGGAGCCGAGTTTTTGCGGAGACCGCCGGACGGGTTTGGGAGAGTTTTCTCAGTGCGAAGTGGCTCCATCCGGTCCGGATGGTCGTGTTGACGCGTACCAGGTTGCAGAGGTGCTCGGTGGCGGAGATGTAGATGATCAGACGAAGATCGCGTCTACGAATATCAACGTGACGCAGTCCGGTGCGTCCGGGAGCGCTATGTACGGTTTGCGTTGCGGATTGACGGAGGAGCGTATGTGCTCCGAGAACGGGGTCGCGCCGAGCCGGGATTTTGGTCTCACGCGCGATGGATGCTGTTCCATGCGTCCGAGCGTCGCCACCTTTTACCCCGCGAATGGTGAGACGGATGTTTGTCGCAATGCGCTCATCTACGGAACATTTAACACGGAAGTGGATGAATCGAGTATTGCCCCGAACTTCATCGTTGCCCAGCAGGTAACCGGGACGGATTGTCCGGAAGGGACGACTGAGGTGACGCTCGACGGCACTCCGCGGAAAGGGTGGCGCTCTACGCTCGCGCGTTGGTGGAACTCTCTCCGTCGGTTCTTCGGTGCCGAGACGGCTTCCGCGCAGATGTACTGCTCCGGAAATGTGATTGGACGCATGACCTTTGGCGAGGTCGTTGTGAATGATGGCGGCATAGACCGAACAGTCACGACATTCGAATTTTCCGTGACGAATGTTCTGGCTCCGGAAACGCCATATCGAGTTATTTTCCGCGGGGATTCGGATCTTGAGAATAATACGGACTTGACACAGCGTGTGGGCATTCGTTCTCTCAATGGCGTTGTTGCCGATGGGGATACGAGTTGGAATTTTGTGACGGGTCGTGAAATTTGTCTCGTGAATCGTGTTGAAGTTTCCGATCAGACAACGGAGCATCCACTATTCTTCACGGCCTCCAATGAAATACACCCGTTCCGGGCAAGCGCTCAGTCTTTGCGGGCGGGCAGGTACGTCCCGATCGCGTCAACGGAGGAGTATTCGTGGGTGTGGCAGAACTGGACGAGCTCGCAGTCCACGATCGCTCGTATTGATCCGGAGACGGCTACGGACGGATCCACATCGGTTTCGTATCGTTCCGTGATCGCCGGATCACGAAACGGTTCCGCGTACGTGACGGCGCGCGTTCGTATTACGGAAGATGCCGTAAGCGTTCCGTCAACGATCGGGTCGGTCGTGCAGGGCGCGGCGCCCGTTACGGTTCAGGTTTGTGAGAATCCTTGGCCGTCCAAGGTCGCGGCGCCGTTCCGGGATGAGGAAAATTCCCCGAGCCTTCAGGGGACGCCGTTTGAGCGTGGCCCGTTCTACAATATTTCGATGAGCTACTGTCGCGATGCCGGCGAACCGGGCGCACTTGGCGATATCCCGTCTCTGGTCATCAATGCCGTTAATCCGAATCCGGTGGATATTGCTCAGGGGATTCTTCGGCAGTACCTCTTCACATTCGCGGAACCGGATCTCAAGAAGGACGCGATCGGTATGCGCATTGCGCAGAATCCATTGCATCTGAGTCCGCAGGAGTGGTATCGCGCGAAGGGATTCACGGGGAACCCCACGGAGATCGTGATTGACGGGTATCAGGCCATCCGCGACGGTCGAACGGTATACATTTCCGCGGTGAGCACTGATGGTCCCGGTAGCAGGCGTCCTGAGATGTACTCCAATATCTATATCCTCTCGTACAATGATGGCGCATCATCGGTGACGCAGCAGATTTTTGACGCGTTACTCGAATCCCTCATGTTTAATCGGAATATCCAGACGGATATTTCGGGTGCCTGTGAAGATGCTGATGGAGGGATTGTTTCCGGACCTGGCGATATTCCCGTGTACTGTTCTGCGGACTGGGATTGTTCCGCGTATGGTTCGGATTTTTCGTGTGCGAACTTCAAGAGCAAAATACAGCGCGACCTCATCCGTCTCGGGGATTTTCAGGCCATGACGCGTACGATTGAATCCGCGAAGCTCCGGAATGGATCGTATCCGCAATTGAGGCAGGGCTCATACCTTCCTGGTTTGAGCACGTCTCTGTGGCCATCATGGTCTGAAACGCTCGCAACGGAACTCGGTGGCTCGCTTCCGCAGGATCCGATCAACCGATTCGTCACATGCGGTCGGTGCGATGGAAGCGGAAGCGCGTGTACGTCTAATGCGGATTGTTCGTCCGGCCAGATGTGTCAGCCGCAGGAAGGGTTCGATCCGAAGACGTGTTGGAATGCGACGGCGAATGCTTTCATGTGCCCGACTTCATTCGATGGAGGCTCTCCATCCAGTCGCGTGTACACGTATCAGTCGTTTGCTGCGGGAAGGCGGTATGAAGTCGCTGCGGAGTTTGAAGTTCCTCCACCGAGGAATGATCCGTCCGAAGATTGGTGGCAACCGCCGTTGATGACGGAGGTTCGACAGTGCACGAACGGTGTAGCCACGGGCTGGTACTGTTTTGACGATACGCACTGCACGATTTGTCCTCCGACCGGATGCACGGGGAATGAGCCTACGCCACGCGGTGCGTGCGTGCCAATGGGTGGGCGCTTTACGTACGCGAATTTTTGTACCGGTGGTACGCTAGGAATGTCTTCGATCTGCGGAGACGGTGTCATGGATGTTGATCCGTCTCGTAGCCTATGCTTAGGCGGAACGCGTGACGGGCAATCCTGCGAACCGAGGTGTATCGAGCCGTGGCTTCTGGGAGAGGGGGGTGTTGAGTCGTGTCAGAACACGTCGTGCCCAGGCGGGACGTGCGGAGCGGCCGAGATCTGTGAAACGACTGGCCCGACGGCTTCCCGTTACGAGGATTGCCAAACCGCGAATGGAGCCGATGGTCGGGCACGTCAGGTGTGCGATGCTTGCCGATCCTACGTTCCGGATCCGAACAATGCGATGTGTCGAGCGAATAATGAGTGCGGAAATGGGCGGCTTGAGGGCGGGCACTGTTCGGAGAATCCGGATGTTTTCTGCTCGACGACGGCTCAGTGTCAGAATCGGTATGCGAGAGAGCTCCAGGAGGCTTTGAACCAGCTGAATTTTTCGGTGCGCGTTACGGCAGTCTACGACGCCCAAACCAGGAGTGCGGTTATGGCATTCCAGGCCGCGAATCGCGTTAATCCGCTTGACGGCATCGTGGGCCCGATTACCCTTGCCGCGCTTCGAACGGCATTGAATTGTCCAACGTGCATTCCGTCTTATGCAGGACATGAGTGCACGATTGAAGGCGTAGCAGAGGTTTGTGATGATGGCGTCCTCAATGGCACGTACGGGCATTGCAATACCCTGTGTACTGGGTATGAAGGCGGTTGTGGCGATGGCTTTTTGTCCGGAGGTGAGGTTTGCGATAATGGCCTTTTGGGTTCGAATTCGAATCGCGAGTGGTGTGCGGTGAGTCCGTCGGCTTGCCCGTCCATAGACATGAGCTGCAACCTTTCCTGTTCCGGTCGTTCCGGGTGGTGCGGGGACGGTATTACGACAGCGCCTTTTGAGGAGTGCGATGGGAACGTGGAAACGACAAGTCTTGCGATTTGCGCGGACGGATCTCCGTGCGAACCGGGTACGACCTGTTCGGATGGCGTGGCATGTTCCGCGATTCAGGGGCGTATGGCTGCCTGCGAACCTCAGCGTATCTGTATCGGTGGGCAGAGTGATGGGAACATCTGTACGAGCGAAGAAGATTGCGCTCCGGACGGAAGGTGCTCCAGTGAGTCCGTGCGAACCATACACCGACGCGGGTGCACGAGGTTTGGAGAATCGGCGTGTCAATTTTGGAATTGGTCGCCTTGCGTGTCGGATCAGACATGCGGAAATGGCGTGAAGGATGTCGGCGAACAGTGCGATGATGGGAATGACGTTGAGACGGATTCCTGCACGTCCGCGTGTCTGAGTAATGTTTGTGGCGACGGGTTTTTGCATAACGGCGTTGAAGAGTGCGATATGGGTGCGCTGAACGGAACGCCGTGCACGTCTGCGGAGTACGGATCCACCTGTTCCAGCTGCTCGACGAGTTGTAAGTACCAGCTCACGCAAGGCGGATTCTGCGGAGATCACATTCGGCAGGCCGCGTCTTCCGAGCAGTGCGATGGCGATGCAACGATTGCGGACGTACAACAGTACGTAGGATCCGTTGCCGCGAATACGGATGCCGCCTGTCGGGCATTGGGGTATGACTATCTTAGTTCCGACCGCGTGCATTGCGGGCAAACGTGCTCGTTTACCGGATGTGCGTACTGCGGAGATGCGCCAACGACTGAAAATGCCTCAAGCGAGTGGTTCCAAGGCAGGGTCGAAGGTCTCTTGTTCGATACGCTATTCCAGCAGCCGGTTCCGAATGCACGCGTCACTCTCTTCTATCGGGGTTTGCAGGTTGCCGTTACGGCATCCGATGATGACGGGTACTTCTCGTTTACAGGGCTCGACCGCCACGAAGGGTGCGGGAGCTACCGCATTGTTATTGATTCCTACGTTGATAATCCGCTGACAGCCACTTTGGATGAGTCCGTGCGTGGCGGGTACATGCCGGTTCAGGTTCCGTCATTCGGGCCACACTATAATATTGCGAATGAATCAGGAACGAGTGGCTTGTTCTCTGACGTGGTCGTGTCTGCGGATCTTGCCCAGCTCGTGAACCATCCTACGGAAAATTATAATATCCCGCAGATCAACATGATCCCTCGCTTGGCTGACAAGGAGTATATCGTTCAGCTTTGGTGGACACCTCGCATTACCGTGGAGTCTGGTAGTTTTAATCGAACTCTTAGTGGAACGGATGAAGTATTGGAATTTTTCCGTTCTCCAGGCACCACTTCCGCATTACGTAATGAGGTGTACATTGATGCCGTTAGCCAACTGCACGACCTCGTTATTCGTCAACCGTTTGCGTATGCCCCGGGCAGTTTTAGCTCCTGTCAGTTGGGAGGATCCTTCGGGACGTACAATCCACTGTCTAATGATACGCGCGTGAATGGACGGAATCCGGCAACCGGCGCAGCAGGCGTGAACGGCATTGATGCTTCGGATCCGGTAACGGGTATGCAGACCTGTACGAACAAGGTCCGCGCGAGTTTTTCGAAGACATGCGCCGTTCGTGATTCTGATGGCAATATTTTACGACATACAAATGTCGGATGTTCTACGTATCACATGTGCCAGAACCACGGCATCGCCTATAGCCGAGCTACCGGAGAAAGTCTTACGTGCACCAGTCCTCCCGAAGGAAATCGTCAAGGATCTCCAGACGTCTTGTCCGGACGGGAGGGCGCGTACCTGTTCTGCTACCACCCTGAGTGGATTGGCATTGATGATGATCGGGCCAGCCGTGTGGATTGCGGAAATTTCATCGTGCCACCGCAGAGCGCTTTCATCCGAGCCACGTCCGGGCAGTACGATATTCTCGTTTCTCGGTACCAATTGGCGTATAGCGCATTGACGTTGCATCGGACATCGGGTTCCGATACGACGCAGAATTCGAATTCCATTCGTAACTGGCTCACGGCGCGGGATGCGAGCATTCGCATCTACGATCAGTACGGATTGCGTGAAACGATTGACGAAACAACGGGTGGCATTAGCCGGAATAGCGCCGTGGGATGGAATCCGAATGACAATGCTCCGCGCGTATGTTTGGCGGAGAGTGAGCGTGTTGGATTTAGCTCTCCGTGGGAGGACTCTTTTTCCGCGAATCTCATCCGTCTCGGCGAGACGACCTATAGTCCGGTCTGGACTCCGGCATCCATAGACGGAAGGGTTCGTTCCGATCAGTCTGTTCGGGTATGGGGCGACCGGGGTGCAGACTTCCATTACTTTTCCGATCTGGCATATCGGTGGACGGAAGATGCGCGAGCGCCAAATCCGGGCACGGGCGTCTGCTGGGAGCGTGATTGTGATTCATGGACCTTGACGCAGGGGTACTGCATTGCCGCGAACGGGTCATTATCGAATATACGGTGTACGAGTAATAGTCAGTGCGGAACCGCTACTGTTTCCGTGCCTGATCAGCGGGTGTTTGCGGAGTCGGTTGACGCATTACGTATTTCGCTGGCGATGAATATGACTGGAATTTCTTCCGGTGTCCGTCTTGCGCAGTCTGTAGATTGTCAAAGCGTTTTTAGAGATCCGCGCCCTTATTCCGATTCACAAATTCGACGGTGTCTTCTATTGCTAGACAGTATTGAGGTATTCTGTGATTTTTTTGAGAGGTATCCCACGCAGTATCTTCATCTTACAGATCCGACGACATTAGAGCGTTGCAACGAGACTCCACCCCCACCTCCACCTCCACCTCCACCTCCACAAGTAGTCAGTCTCGGTTGCTACATGCGTTTCCCGCGATCGCCGGGAGATCATTTCTGCCAAGGCGGAACCGCGGATTATGCGGGCTATGATGCTATCGAGAATGGTAATCCGGCATGTACTGATGCTTCGCGTGCCCTTTGTCCGGATAATTCCGTATGCGAAACGCAAGTGAATCCGAATGTCCGTTGCGTGCAGATATGTACCACGGATGCGGATTGCGATGATAAGCCCGGGGGCGCATATTGCGGAGGAATACTTCGGAATTGCACGCGCACGGCCGTGCCATCCACCGCTGGCACTCGCTAATCCACAACCCTATGACGAAAGCGAAAATCATTCTCATCGCATGCCTCGTGCTCGCTGTCGGCGGATCGGCTTTTGGTATCTCTTGGTGGCTGAGGCATCGAGCGTCTTCTCCGTCCACGGGCTCTCTGTCGGGTGGTGGTCAGGAGAATGTGCCGTCCATGGCCTTTGGCGAGCCTCTCAATGTTCAGGTTTTTGATGAGGCTCCTCCATCGGATGAGACCGGGACAACTCCACTCGTGGATGATAATGGGAACGTTTTTCCGGAAGACGCGGAGGAGGCTCTCATCCGAGCGGAGCACGAGGCCGCCCTCGCGGCTGAGCTCGCGGCCATGGCCCCGGTGACCGTGAGCCCTTCCGGTGGCGCGGGAACGGGAGGGGCGGCCGCTTCCGCTCCGCGTCCTGCGGGAAACGCGGATGATGATGCGGATGGCCTCACGAATGATCAGGAACTTCAGGCCGGAACGGATCCGAATAACCCGGATACGGACGGCGACGGCCTCTCTGATGCGGATGAGTTGCGAACGTATCGGACGGATCCGAAGCGTTTTGATACGGACGGCGATGGTTTGACGGATGGCGAAGAGGTTTTACAGTACCGCACGAATCCTCTCCAGGAAGATACGGATGGCGATGGGTATTCAGATGGCACGGAAGTGCAAGGAGGGTATAATCCCTTAGGAGCTGGGAAACTGTCATAGCATTCCTCTCTCTATTCCGTCGTAGATCGTAGATCGTAGACCGTAGATCGTAGTTCGTAGATCGCATTTCGGGAAGCAATCAAGCAATATTGAGTATTTCGTAAATTCTTTTCCCGATCTACGATCTACGAATTCCCCCTTATTTACACCCTACCCCTCCTCTTGACTATGTTCGACAATGCTCCGCACAATCTTCCGTTTGAACCAACGCCGCCAACGGATCCGAAGCCTCCGATGGGGGCAGTGCCTCCTTCTGTACCGCAACAGACTCCGTCTGCACCCAAGAAGCAGGGGGGTATTTTTGTCGGAGAGAAGATGGAGCCGGAAGACATTCTTTCGGACGTTGATGCTCTGAGTGCTGAGCGGGCTCCGGAGGTCGTTGAGGCGCGCGATAATGCTCCGAAGCGTGGCGGTGGATTTCGCATGATCGTTCTCGTCCTCTCAGTTGTCGCGGCCGTTCTCGTCCTTGTCGTGGGAGGTATTTTCCTCTATCAGCGCTTCATGGCGCCTTCGGTGGACGAGGAGGTACTACCTGCGGAATTCGAGACAGACCCATTGGAGCCGAATTCACCTTCCGTTCCAGTTGCGATTCCCGTAGAGGAGCCCGTACCGGAACCTATTGAAGTGGAAGCGCCGCCGGCTGTTCCGGAAACACCTCCCGTTGCCATTCCTCAGCCACAACCCGTGGGGCAGTCGCTCGACACGGACGGCGATGGCCTGACGGATGCAACGGAAATGGAACTCCGAACGGATATTCAGTCTTCCGATACGGATGGCGATGGTTTATTTGATGGGGATGAAGTCGAGATGAGAACGGACCCACTTGTTGCGGATACGGATGGCGATGGTCTGACGGACGGAGACGAGGTCCATGTCTGGCTTACGGATCCGCTCGCTGTTGATACGGACGGTGATTCCTACCCTGATGGGAGCGAAGTGAAAAATGGGTACAATCCGAACGGAGAAGGTCGTCTTCCCGGCATGCGCTAACTCTCGTTTGCTGGTATACTGTCTCTACGAGCATGGAACCGAATGAAAAGTCACAACTCGTTGAGCCGGAGCACATCACGACTCCGGCTACGACCCCTTCCGCTCCGGAGCAGAGTGAGCCTATTATCCGGACGATCCCGGACAAGTATTATGGCGCTGCTTTAAAGGCTTCGATTTCGGATGCTTCAAAAAAAGATGCCAAGTCTTCAGCGGGAGGCGTTCCGGCAAAGCGGGGTAGTACGATGATGGTAATCGGGATCGCTATCCTTTTCCTTTTGGGAATCGGGGGAGGTTTTGTGTATTTCAATAGAGAATTGCTTTTTGGTTCCGTGCCACAGCCTTCCGTTGAGCCTGTGCCGATCGAGCCCGCGGATCTCCCGACTCCGGCGCCTCCGCCTCCTCCACCGTCTTCGCCCACGGATCTTCAGGCGAATGCTATCTCGCACGCCGTCGTTCAATTGACGTGGACGGATATGGCTTCGAATGAATCCGGATTCCGCATTGAACGGCGCGAGGTTTTAGGAGAATATCGGTCTATCACAAACCTTCCTCCTAATGCCACGGCGTATCAGGATAGCACGGTTCCGGCTTCAACGACGCTGATGTATCGCGTGCTTGCCGTGAATGAGGGAGGGGATTCTCCGGCATCGAATGAGATTTCCGTTGATGTCCCACCCCCGCCTCCTCCTGCGCCGGAACCGGAAAAACTTCCGCCGGCAGGCCTGGATTCGGATTCCGATGGATTGACGGATTTGGAAGAGCCACTTTTTGGAACGGACAAATTCGTGAGTGACGCAGATCAGGATTCTTTCCTTGACGGGAATGAGGTTTTTCACCTTTACAATCCTTCAAGCGGGTCAAATGCTCGTCTGGTTGATTCCGCACTCGTGAAACCGGTGCAGAGTCCGGTTGGCTGGAGATTGTTCGTGCCAACGGTATGGCAGTCGGTTGTTGATCCGGATGGGACAAGAGCGGTGATCTCCACGGGCCACGGCGAGACGTTTGAGATGAGCTTGATTCCGAATACGGAAGGAAAGACTCTCATAGATTGGTATCTTGAAGCGCATCCCGGGGTTCTGTCTTCCGATGTAAAAACATTCACGACGAAATCCGGTCTCTCCGGCATCGAGGGAGTTGACCAGCTCGTCGCGTATTTCCAGTGGGGGAATGTCATCCTCGTCTTTGAATATCAATTGAACAATTTGCCGTTCGTGAATTTCCGCATGACGTATGAGATGATGAAGAATGCCTTGCAGCTCGAGCCCACGCCGACGCTTCCCGGTCCGGTATATGAGGAAGTGCAGGCCGAAACCCAAGAGACCTTGATCCCGGATGGCACCGTTGAGGATATCCCGTCTTCTTCAGAGAACGAAGGTGCTGTTCAGGGAGGGGCGGAGGATTTGTCACTTTCCGAGACATAACATGATCACGTATTGTGTTCATGGCGCATTGCCGTTGCGCTTTCCAAAAGTGACCCTCCCTCGCATCGCGAGGGAGTTTGGGCGTGTCCGTCCGGCGAAGCATCGAACGCTTTCGCTCATCAGTCTTTCATTCATCACGCCTCTTCGCATGCAACGTCTGAATCGTCAGTATCGCTCAAAGGATCGTCCCACGGATGTGCTGTCATTCTCCGTTACGGAAGGGGTTGCGTTCCCCGCTATTCGGACACAGGAGGATTCGGAATTGGGTGATATCTTCGTTTGCCCGGCCATGGCTACGCGAGAAGCGAAGCGAAGAGGTATTCCGCTTGAGGAGGAATTGGTTCGACTTATTGTTCACGGGACATTGCACCTCTTGGGGTATGATCACGCCACGGAGGTGGATGAGAATCGGATGTTTGCTTTGCAGGAGCGTATTACGGCATCAAGCTTAAAGCTATGAGGATTTTTGTGAGGGGATTGCGTGCGAGTTTTCGGGCCGCTTGGAGGGGCTTCTTATATGTATTTCGGTGCGAGCGAACATTTCGGGTTATGGTGGTGGCGGCACTCTGCGTCTTCATCGCCGTTGGAACGCTCCCGCTTTCTTCCTTCGAGCGCTTGGCGTTGGTCCTTGTGACCGGATTGATTTTGGTGCTAGAGTTACTCAATACCACGGTTGAGCGACTCGTTGATCTTTTGAAACCTCGGTTATCTGCTTATGTTCGGGATGTGAAGGATATGATGGCTGCCACCGTTCTCGTCGCGTCGGTGTTCGCGTTTCTCGTCGGTGTGATTGTTCTCCTTCCGCATCTTACCCTCCTCCTTGCGCAATTATGAGTCAGCAGCTTCTCGCCGGTCTTGATCTCGGATCCTCTCGCATTCGTTTTGCGATGGGGCAGGTTTCGCATACTGCGGAACGAGGTCTTTCCCTCTCTGTCGTGGGTGCCGTTGAAGTGCCCTCGCAGGGAATCTCCAAGGGCGTCGTGACGGCTTTGGAGGATGCCGTCGGAGCCATTTCCGCGGGCATTGAGCAGGCAGAGCGTCAGGTCGGGTCTCCTATCGAAGAAGTGGTGGTTGGCATCGGGGGTCCGCACATTTCTGTCATGTCTTCAAAGGGGGTTGTTGGCGTCTCGCGTCCGGATCGGGAGATTCGCCCGGAGGATGTTGAACGCGTGATGGAAGAGGCTCGCGGAGCCGCGAATCCCGCGAATCATGAAATTCTTCACGTGCTTCCGCACGGATTTGTTGTTGACGGGCAGTCCGGCATCCATGATCCGGTTGGCATGCACGGCATTCGCATTGAGGCGAATACGCACCTCGTGCTTGGTATTGCCGGCAATGTCCGAAACATGACGAAGTGCGTTTTTCGAACACGACTGGATATCGCCTCTCTCGTTTTCGGCCCAATGGCTTCCGCGCTCGCCGTGACGGGTAGTCGTGAGCGCGAATTGGGCGTCTGCGTGGTCAATTTGGGTGCATCAACGACGTCCGTTCTCGTGTATGAGGACGGGGAGCTCATTCATGCAAAGGTCCTTCCGATTGGCTCGGACCACATTACTTCCGATATTGCCATCGGGTTGCGGACATCGCTGAAGACCGCCGAAGACGTGAAGCTTCTCAAGGGATCGGCTCTGCCCGAATCGTTCGGGAAGCGTGATGAGATCGATGTGGCGGAATTCGGATCCGAACAGAGCGAGATCATCTCCTTGCATTATGTCGCGGAGATCATCCACGCACGCATGGAAGAGATTTTTGAGAAGGTTGAAGAAGAGCTTCGGAGCGCGGGTCGGAGTGGCCTCCTTCCTGCGGGTGTGGTTCTGACCGGTGGTGGTGCCAAGCTTCCCGGAGCCATGGAGGTTGCGAAATCCGTTTTGCGCTTGCCTGCTTCCATTGGAACGGCCTCGCACATCCATACGCCCATGCCCGAGTATGTTCATGATCCGGCTTTTTCCGTAGCCGTTGGTTTGGTGCAGTGGGGATTTGATGAGCTACGCGGAGATCGTCCTTCTTCTGCATTGAGCGGGGGTATTCTGAAGGCTGGTGGCGGATTCGTCGGAAAGGTTGGTTCTTCCGTAAAAAAGATTTTCAAATCATTTATCCCGTAAAAATGTCTGAACCAGAAAATGTCTGAACCGGGATTTTCAGGATTAAAGGATTAGCAGGATTTTCTATCCTGTTTATTATTTTTGTACCCACGTACATCACGTAGAACGTGACACGTCACGTAGAACGGGGGCGATGCCCTCAGCGCCTCTCTTTTCCCGACCGAAGTTCGCCCCACGGACGTCAGACGAGGCTGGAATGTTTGGCGAACGGAGCGGAGGGATCCCATGAAGCAGGAAAGATCAGGAAATATCCTTGTTAGAAAGATTTTTCTGATTTGAAAAAAGCGGGACGACAAAAAGCAGAAAATATTCCGCATGCTTTTTTATCCTGACTGTTTGCGATTTGTGGGATCCCTCCGCTCGTTGCCGATATTCTTCCTGCACTATAAAAATTTCAGACGGCAACTCCCGCCAGAGGCGGGCAGGCTGGTCGGGAAAGGGAGAGGACGGCCGGACGTGACGCGCCCGTTCTACGGTGGCCGTGCCCCGTTCTACGGGGTGGGTGGAGATAGAAGATAATGGATAGGAGAGGAGATCCTGTTAATCCTGGTTCAGACGTTTTGAATACAAAAGAAGAACGTCTTGTGGATAATAGTGATTCAATGCGATTCTTTTGGCTCAACCATGAAGGGTTGAGATTTCTTGACGCATGGGCGTTACCTGCGTATCCTCACAGCATAAGATCATTTTTTCGCTCAATAGAGCGATATTTGAACAAATAACGTATTCATTATGCCCGAGATTAAGCCAGACATAGAAACCTTTGCATCGATCAAGGTTGTTGGCGTTGGAGGATCGGGAGGGGCGGCGCTGAATCGCATGGTCGCAGCGAAAATTCGCGGCGTGGATTTTATCGCCGTGAATACGGATATCCAAGCGCTCCACCATTCGCTCGCGCGGAAGAAGATCCACATCGGTCAGAATACGACTCGGGGTCTTGGGGCCGGGATGGATCCGGAAGTCGGATTGCGCGCCGCGGAAGAGAGCGCGGAGGAATTGAAGGAGGCGCTCAAGGGTGCGGACATGGTTTTCGTCACGTGCGGTCTCGGTGGCGGAACCGGAACCGGCGCGGGTCCGAAGGTTGCGGAGCTCGCCAAGGAGCTCGGTATCCTCACGGTTGCCGTGGTGACGCGTCCGTTCTCTTTTGAGGGATTGGAGCGCAAACAGATCGCGGATGCCGGATACGATCGTATGGCCGAAGCCGTTGATACGATCATCACGATTCCGAATGACCGCATCCTTCAGATTATTGATCGCAAAACAGCCTTGTTGGACGCGTTTGAGATCGCGGATGACGTGCTTCGCCAGGGCGTGCAGGGAATTTCCGAAATCATCACTCAGCCCGGGTTGATCAACGTGGACTTCGCGGATGTTCGGGCGATCATGGCGAATCGCGGGAGCGCGCTCATGGGGATCGGGAAGGGGCAGGGCGAGAATCGCGCTGCGGAAGCCGCCAAAGCCGCGATCGCCTCTCCGCTCCTCGAGGTTTCGATTGACGGGGCGCGAGGCATTCTCTTCACGATTACCGGCGGATCGAATTTGGGCATGTATGAGGTTTCGGAAGCCGCCAAGATCATTACGCAGTCCGCGGATCCGCATGCTAAGGTGATCTTCGGCGCGATCATTGATGAGACCATGAAGGATGAGGTGAAATTAACCGTGGTCGCAACGGGTTTTGATGAGAGGGGAAACTCTCCTCGCGCGAGGACCGTTATGGCGTCCGGGATGTACGTTCCGCCGAAGCAGGACGTTCCGGAGCGCGTGCCGTTCAGTCCGCGCGCGCCTTCCCCGACTGCATCTCCGACGCGAGAGACTCCCATGGCTCCGCTCCCGTCCTCCGCGACAAAGGCTCCGGCTCTTTCGGATCGGCAACCCCACGTTCAGCCTCCGCAGTACGCTCCGGTGAATGACGTTCGTCCCGCGTCAATTCCATCGGTCGCATCCGCGCCATCCAGAAGTTCTGAAGAAGAGGAGTTGGAGATTCCGGCTTTTATCCGCAAAAAAATGATGTAGCACGGCGCATGTACTGAAAAAGGCGACTGACTCGCGCTTCCCTCGACATTCCACTCACCGTACTGTTTGTACGCCTCGTAAGTTTTCTCAGTCCAACGCGGCGCGATTCATCCATTCTGACTCAAACATAATCTGCGCCGGCTTCGTCATTCATCCTTTTTCAGTACATGCTTGGCGGTAGATATCCAGCGCAGCGCAATCCATCCTTTTTAACAAGATGCACATGATACAAATTCCAAATCTCAAATACCAAATACCAAAATCCAAAATTATTTGAAATTTGGAATTTGGTATTTGTAATTTATTACCTTACCATGCATTGTCCACTCTGTGATCATGAAGACACCCGTGTCGTTGACTCCCGCATGGGAGCCGAGGGTTCTGCGATTCGACGTCGTCGCGAATGCGACAAGTGCGGATTTCGTTTTTCCACGAGCGAGGAGATCATCCTTTTGGATCTCGTGGTGATCAAGCGTGACGGTCAGCGGGAAGCGTATGATCGTGACAAGCTCGTTCGCGGGTTGAAACGAGCATTGGAGAAACGTCCGTTTACCGAGACGTCATTCCGTTCGCTCGTCCATCGCATTGAGCGGGAAATCCAACGTCTCCGCACGGATGAGATTACGAGCGAACAGGTTGGCTCTCTCGTGATGCGGGAGCTCAAGGAATTTGATCAGGTGGCGTATATCCGTTTCGCTTCCGTGTACCGCCAATTCGAGGACGTCGAAACGTTCCAGCGCGAGCTGGAGGATCTCCTCAAACTCCCCGAGGAGGAGCGCGCAAAGCGTATGACGCACCGATGAGGTGAAAAAGTCACATCTCATCCCTCGCAAAAGACTCGGGATCCAAATATCAAGCGAGTTTGGAATTTGGGTTTTGTATTGGAATTTTATGTTAATCGTGATAACATGATTCATCTTTTAATATGCCACACTCGAAACAAACGAAGATCGTCTGTACCATTGGCCCGGCCTCTGCTGATGAAGACCTGCTACGACAGATGGTGAAGGCGGGCATGAACGTGGCGCGCATGAATTTTTCTCACGGCACGCATGAGTACCACCAGGAAATTATTGACCGCATCCGTCGCATCTCCGAAGAGGAGGGCGTGACGGTTGGTATTCTTCAGGATTTGCAGGGACCGAAGATTCGCGTTGGCAAGCTCCCCCCGGAGGGCGTTGTCCTGGAGCCGGGGGATGAGGTGACGTTTATCTCCAAAGGCGAAACGGATGTGGAGAAGAAACGTTTGCTCGTGACGTACCCGAATCTGCACGGGGATGTGAAGGGGGGCGAGCGTATCCTTCTCGATGACGGCCTCATTTCAGCGGAGGTGGTTCGCGTGGAGGGCCCGTCCGTCATCTGTCGCGTGATAGACGGCGGCGTTTTGACGTCGAGCAAGGGCGTTAATTTCCCGGATTCCAATCTCACGATTTCCTCCTTGAGCGAGAAGGATATTCAGGATCTGACGTTCGGCGTAAAGAACGGTGTTGATCTGATCGCGCTCTCTTTTGTCCGGACGGCCAAGGAGGTCTACGATCTTCGATACCTCCTCAAGGAGGAAGAGGCCAAGCTTGGCAAGATGTTGGATCGGGAGCACGGCATTAAAATTATCGTGAAGGTGGAAAAGCGCGAAGCCGTGGAAAATATCGAGGAAATTCTGGAGGCCGCCGATGGCATCATGGTCGCTCGCGGAGATTTGGGCGTGGAGATGCCGGCTGAAGAGGTCCCGCTCATCCAGAAGCGAATCATTGACCGTTGCCTGTGTGCGGCAAAGCCCGTGATCGTGGCAACGCAGATGCTGGATTCGATGATTCGGAACCCGCGGCCCACGCGAGCCGAGGTTTCCGACATCGCGAATGCCGTGATTGACCATACGGACGCCGTGATGCTTTCGGGAGAAACGGCCAGCGGGAAGTATCCATTGCAGTCTCTTCAGACCATGGCGACGGTTGTTCGTCATACGGAGGCATCGCATTACGATTTTTTGCCGGTCAAACGAGATTTGACGGGTTCGAGCACGGAGGAGGCGGTTTCGGAGGTGGCGAATATCCTCGCTCGGCAGATCAAAGCGCGGGCCATCATGGTGGCGTCCATTAGTGGCTCCACGGCTCGATTGGTGAGCCGGTATCGAACGGAACTTCCGATCTATGCCATGACCAGCGATGAGCGAATTCGCCACCAGCTTTCCTTAACGTGGGGGGTCGTTCCGTTCGTCATTCCGGTTTGCGCTACGGTGGAGGAGCTCTTGGAGCGCTCGATCGCAGAATTGAAGAAGCATCATTTGGTTAAAGAGGGAAATAAGATTATCGTCGTGGCAGGGGAGCCGGTTGGTGTGTCGGGAGGGGTGAACATGGTCGAAATCCGCGAAATCGTATAAGTGCATTGCCGGGCAAAATAGGCGACTAGCTCGCGCTTCGGAAAAATATCCGTTCAACGTACGCTTTCGGTACGTCTCACGGATATTTTTCCTCCAGCGCTTCGCTATTCATCCTATTTTGCCCGGCTCGTTGTTTATCGTCATGATACCATCGGTATCGTCTAAGCCCCGCTTCTGCGGACTTTTTTGGTCCCCGTCTGCCATCGCCTGCGCGAAGCAATGGCGGGCAGGCAACGCGTCGCGCTTCATCGCTTTCTGGAGGTTCTTTTGCGAGAACGTGGTCCATGTAGTGCTTCGTTATTCCACACCCACCCCTAACCCCTCCCTTAGCCTTCGCTTCGCTCGGCAAAAGGGAGGGGAACTTGCTTTGAAAGTCATGCGTTAAGATGTCAAAAACTCTTTCGAAAAGGCCCCCTTCCCTTGAAAGCGATCTGATGTAGATGTTGACCTCAAGAATTCAAGATTCTTTTGATAGTACAGCGAAATTCATGCGGTCGCTCTTGTTTGAACGAAATATCTCTTGTCACTCCGAGCGAAGCGAGGAGTCTATTTCCCCGCAAGGAGGTGACCATACCTCATAATCCCCAGTACCAGAATATCCATTTTTTGGTTCTTTGAGAACGATATGCTCATCGTGGAGATAGAAATTTCGAAATAGACCCTTCGCTTCGCTCCCGCCAAAGGCGGACACGGCAGGGTGACAGGAGGATGTTTTGGGCTCTATCCTCGGTCAACATCTACATCAGATCGCTTTCAAGGGAGGGGTTGGGAGTGGGTGTGGATGTGAAACAGGGAAGCGTCGGGTCCGCCCGCCACGTCCGCCTAGGCGAAGGAGGCGTTGCGGTCGGGGACTGCGTCACATTCTACGCGATGGGTTCCGTTCTACGTGATGGGTGTCGAACGGCCTGCTTGCATGGTATAGTTGTCCACAACATGACCTCTATGCCTCACAAAAATCTTCCACTCGTTCGACTCTATAAAGACATTGACATGCGCGACGTCGCGAGCGTCGGAGGAAAGAATGCCTCTCTCGGCGAGATGTTCCAGCACCTCACGAAGCGTGGCATTCGCATCCCGGACGGATTCGCCACCACGGCAGACGCTTTCCGTTTTTACATCACGGAGAACGGTTTGGACAAGCTGATTCGCGATACGCTCAAAGGCCTGAATGTCTCCTCTCTCAAAAATCTCCGCGCTGCCGGCTTGAAGATTCGTCAGGCGATCTTGAAGGGCAAGATCCCGCAGGACTTGGAGCGCGAGATCATCTCCGCGTACCGCGATCTCTCAAAGCGCGAGGGAACGGGCGGTCGCCCGGTTGATGTGGCTGTGCGGTCCAGCGCCACGGCGGAAGATCTCCCGGGAGCATCCTTCGCGGGCCAGCAGGATACCTATCTCAATATTCGCGGGGAGAAAATGGTGATTGACGCCGTGCGTCGTTGTTTCGCCTCCCTCTTTACGGATCGCGCCATCGCGTACCGCCAAGAGAAGGGGTTCGATCATCTCAAGGTGGCGCTCTCCTGTGGCGTGCAGAAGATGGTGCGCTCAGACAAGGCGAGTGCGGGCGTAATGTTCACGATTGATACGGAGTCCGGTTTTCGTGATGTCGTGCTCATCAATGCGGCATGGGGATTGGGGGAGAGCGTAGTGCAGGGCAAGGTAAGTCCGGATCAGTACTTCGTGTTCAAGCCATTGCTCTCCAAGGCAGGACTCGACCCGATCATCAATCGTCGCATTGGCGCCAAGGAGGCCAAGATGATCTACGCGGAAGGCAAGAAAGATCCGACCAAGACGATCGCGGTGCCTCCCAAAGAACAACGTTTGCCATGTCTCAAGGATTCGGAAATTCTCACGCTTGCTCGGTGGGGCATGGAAATCGAATCGTACTATTCCACGTTGGCAAAGACGGATCGTCCCATGGATATTGAGTGGGCCAAGGATGGCGTGAATGGACGTCTTTATATCGTGCAGGCGCGTCCGGAAACGGTTCAGGCCGAGCGCGATCAGGGCAAGATTCGGTCGTATAAACTCAAGAAGGCCGGGAAAGTGCTCACGCAGGGGCTCTCCATCGGTTCTGCCATCGGCAAAGGCGTGGTGCGCGTGGTCAAAGACGTGCACGCCCTCAAGGATTTTAAAGACGGAGACATCCTCATCACGCGCATGACGGATCCTGACTGGGTGCCGGTCATGAAGCGTGCGAGCGCGATCGTGACGGATAGCGGCGGTCGCACCTGTCACGCGGCCATTGTGGCGCGCGAGCTCGGCACGCCGGCCATTGTGGGCGCGAGGAATGCCACCAAGGTGTTGAAGGAGAAGCAGAAGGTCACGGTCTCCTGCGCAGAGGGCGAAACTGGGCACGTGTATGACGGATTCCTGCCATTCGATATCGAAGAGATGGATTTGAACGCGCTCAAGAAGCCGAAGACGCGCATCATGATGAACATCGCGCAGCCGGATTTGGCCTTTAAGCACTCGTTCATTCCGAATAGCGGCGTGGGATTGGCGCGCACAGAGTTCATCTTCACGGACTATATCAAAGTCCATCCGCTCGCTCTCATGCACATGGATCGGGTGGATGCCAAGTTGCGCAAGGAGATTGATGAGATCACGTACCCGTACAAGGATAAGAAAGCGTACTTCGTGGACCGTCTGGCGGAAGGTGTGGCCATGCTCGCGGCGGCTTTTTACCCGAATGATGTGATCGTGCGCATGTCCGACTTCAAGACGAACGAGTATGCCTCGCTCGTGGGCGGAACCGCTTATGAGCCGAAGGAATCCAACCCGATGATCGGCTGGCGTGGCGCGAGCCGTTACTATGACGGTGCATATCGCGAGGCATTCATGCTGGAGTGCAAGGCCATCAAAAAGGTTCGCGAGGAAATGGGCTTGGAGAACGTGATCGTGATGATTCCGTTCTGCCGCACGCCGAAAGAGGGTGAGAAGGTGTTGGCGACCATGGCCGAAGCCGGATTGACGCGCGGGAAGAAGGGGTTGCAGGTGTACGTGATGGTCGAAATTCCGTCGAACATCATCCTCGCAGAACAGTTCGCGGATCTCTTTGACGGATTCAGCATCGGATCGAATGACCTCACCCAGCTCACGCTCGGCGTTGACCGTGATTCGGAGCTCGTGAGCCACATCTATGATGAGCAGAATCAGGCGGTGCAGGATTCCATTCGCCACGTAATCAAGGCGGCAAAGAAGAAGGGGATTAAGATCGGTATTTGCGGGCAAGCGCCGTCAGATTACCCGGAATTCGCCAAGTTTCTGGTACGCGAGGGCATAGACAGCATGTCGCTCAACCCGGATTCCGTGTACAAGACCACGCAGGCGATTCTGAAGACCGAGCAGGAGATGGGGCGCGGGTAGGGGTTGGGCGTTTGGGTTTTGGTTGTTGAAAACCGTAGGGGCGTCCCGATGGACATCGGGACCCGCCCCTCGCTGGCAAAAAAAGACAGGCGGCTTGCCTGTCTTTTGGCGTGTTGACGAGTCCTGCAATGTCCTTTACCGTTTGGGCGTCGACGTCTGCGGTCTGCAGTCCGTCGTGAAGACGAACCTTTCATAATGGGGGGTGAAGATGTTTAGCGATCGCGAGGTGACCTATCGCCGTACGTTGCACGTATCAGTACGATTGGCGTGCCGTGAACAAACATGTGATATCTGTCAGAAGCTGATCGTGCCGGGCGAGGAGTATGAAGAAGAGGTTGTGGCACTTCGCACTCGTTTTTCCGATGGCCGTATCGAGCGCCACGTATCCGTTTGGAGGAGGCATTCCTTCGGATGCATTCCTCCGGATGAGGATTTTGACCAGGATAGGGATCTCGACGAGGACGCTCCTTTTGTCGAGGCTGCTTGAGAAGGAGGCTGTGCATGGCAACAACGCACTATCGCTGTCAGAAATGCGGACGCATGGATAAAAAGGGGAAGTTCAGGAAGTTGCCCGATGGGCGCCGCCAGTGTCCGAAGCGGGGTTGTGGCGAGGCGGATGATACGTTTCCGTGCCGGA
Source organism: uncultured Gammaproteobacteria bacterium (assembly GCA_964638165.1). Taxonomy (GTDB): domain Bacteria; phylum Patescibacteriota; class Patescibacteriia; order 2-12-FULL-60-25; family 2-12-FULL-60-25; genus 2-12-FULL-60-25. Next base: position 23,280 of record CAZWYJ010000003.1, read on the forward strand.
AATTTCGCTGCCTTGCCTGTCGCCGTATCGGTGAACAGTTGGAGTTTTTCCCGGGTATGCCTGGCGATGCCGATCCTTCCATTGGCCCGCCTTGGCCATTTACGTGTCCACGGTGCGGGTCGGAGGAGGGATATGTGCAAGTGCCCATTTTTATTTTTTTATTGTATGCTCATGCAGGAGTCTTGCTATGAATATATTTCTCGAGCGGTTTGTTAGGGAAACCTTTTCAAAACAGGGGAGGGCATTGGATTTAGGTGCGGGAAAATTTTTCGATGTCGCATGCATGCGACAGATTGGATGGAAGTGTGAGGGTGTGGATTTAAAGACGGGTGTAGATCTCGAGAAGCCGTACAAAGCAAGTAATGGCCTTTGCGAGCTCGTTTACTCAAATTACGTTGTTCATAAGTTGAAAAATCGTGAGCAATTTTTCAAGACCGTCCGTGACAACCTGAAGGACGGTGGGTGGTTGTTTATTCATACATTTGACAAGTCCGATCGAAACAGCGTATCGAAACTGACACAAGATGTTTTAAAAAGGGAATTAAAAAAACAAGGATTTGTGAATATAAAAACAAATGTTTTTCCTTTTTACGACAACGATTTTGGTCATAGGCATTGGCACAAGATTTTGCAGGTGACGGGACAGAAGGCGAGATTGTGAGGTGCGAGCAATTTTTTACTAGTTGTGTAGCGAGAAGCCGTCTTGTTGATCATGGATTTTTCTAAAGAACCTGACTTCGGCTATTGAACTTTTCATCCCACTGTTCTTCCCTACAAGGCCTTCGCTACTCGCGGAGGTCTTGGTGTTTATGGGTGGGAACGCTATTCCTCAAACGAGATGCTCTGGATGATTCGCTTCACGGTGTCAGAGAGATCGTCGTATTCGGTGTGATCTAATAAAATTTCATATGCGACACCATCTTTTTCAGCGAGAATGGCATACGTCGTTGTCGTTGATCCGTCTCCGGCGATACCGGTTGACGATACTTCGTACGCTTCAACTCCGTCGATACTCAATATCTTCAATGAAGATTGCTTCAAAGGCGACTTCGCTTCATGACAAGAGATATAGAGGCTTCGATACTGCGGATACAAGAATGCCTCACCTTCTGCATTATCGATAAGTTCCTGATTCGCTTTTCGCCATGCATCATCATTGCGTTGGTTTTCAGGACTGATAAGCTGAGATTCGCCAAGAAAGCCAAAAACAGACCAATCGGCAGGGATATCGTACGTCGAATGGCAGTAATTATTCACTATGGTCTTATATCCAGCCTCTTGTGTTGAAGGTGTCGAAGAGACGATTTCGTTTACGTGATAGGTAGGGGTTTGCCATCTGTTTGGCATAGGTATCGAAATGGTTTCACTTGTTGGAGTGGTTGGATTTGCTGCCGGTTCAGAAGGGGTTGGACGGGGGATATTTGGCTCGCGTTTTTTTAGTTGCTTCCATGCGGCAACGAAATATACGCCTCCAAGAAGAGCGAGGCCGATGAGTGCGAATACGAGTTTTTTCTGATGAAAAATGGACATAATCTTTACTAAAGGTATAAAGAGTTTGGCTACATTTAAGGCAGGTGGAAGGGATCCGTCCGTGATCTTTAATCCGTAAATACGATGCTGAAATAGCTCGTGGTTTCGGGCGTGCGCTCTACGGCGTAATCATCGGAATTGGTTACGGAGAGAATGGTCGTGTTCAGATTTTTTGCTTTCGCATACCACAAGGCCGTGGCCAGGCTGGCGGGGGAGTCGAGGTGATCATTGCCGAGCGTCATGATTCGGCCGAGGTCTCCCCGTTCGATATATTCTCTCGTTTCCGCATCCTTCGTATCCGCGTTTTCTCTCGTCAGGTAGTGGGAGAAGTCGATGGAGTAGATGATCAGGCCGTCATCCGGCAGATGATCGGACAACCACGCGCCGACGCGTTCGACATCCGATTCCATTGCATAGGAATTGAAAACGATCGGGAGAATTTGGGCTTCGGGCAGGTAGTATTTTATGAATGGCACGATTGCCCCGACGGCATGTTCATTCGTAAAGATCTCCGGCTGATCAAGCAGGTCCAGATCCGAGATGCAGGCTTTGGTCAGATCCGCATCTGAACGGACATCGCCGAGCGGCGTCTGCCATGCGGCGTGAGCTGTGGCAATGGCGCCCACGCCGCTATTGAAGTGATTCGGTCCGATGAGAACGACGTGCCGGATGCTTCTGCCACTGGCTCGCTTGAGCTGCTGCGCGACTAATTCCGAGGCCAGGAGGTGTTGCGGAACCACGATGGCCCGGATGTCGTTTTTCGGTTCAACCGTTTCCGCCTTTGTGATGGCGCGTTGGAAATTATCGCGCTCAAAAAACATGGGCTGCAGGGCGATACGCGGCAGGTCGATCGTCGCGGTCTGTTGAGGACTTCGTGATACTTGATCGCTCATCGAAGAACGGAAGGCGTGGGCAAGCCCCGCCGCCGACAGGATGATGGCGCAGATGATGACGAGACGGACGCGCATGGCTATTGAATCACGATCTCGTCCAATGGCGTGACGTTCAGGTAATCCGGATTGAGCATGGATTGCATGAGCGCCGGTTCGGCTTTGTATGTTCCTTTCGTCCTCGCTTTGGCGTAGTACATGATGTATGAACTATTGCACCGATTGTCGCGCCGGATCATGTATTTCACGTACTGTCCTTCCCGTGCATACGGATAGGCGCGGCGGCAGTCGTACTGGCTATCGCGGGAGAGTTTGGCGATCGGCAGGAGGCCCGATGGGAGGATGTCCGTGATTTGATAGGATCCGTCCAATGCACCATCTTTAAACTCCGGAGTCAGCCGAACCTCAATGAGATCGTTCTCCGTAAACGTATTCGTCTTCTGTCCGTTCACATAGTACTCGCGGCGAATGGAGATGCTCTCGTCCGTTTTCAGATCCTGTTCCGTGAGCGGCGCCGGCTGCGTCGTCGTGAGCACGATATCCGGCTCCGTCTTTGTGACGCGGATCGTGCTCTTCGGATCGAGCTGGAACGAGTAGGAGAAGGAGGGTTGTTTGAGATCTGCCCGAATGTCCTTTCCGTTCAGGTTGAACTCGACGGCAGTCGTTTTTCCGGAGAGGCGCGACAGGTTCGCTTTGGCGAATGCGAGTTCCTCCAGATACGGCAGGATCTCGCTGGGGCGGTGGCGGCGGAGGTAGTCCTGCATTCCATACTGCTGCGGCTCGTTCAAGCGCGAAGCGAGCACCGAGGCCAGCTCCGTATTTTTCAGGATCTCGTCATCCGTTTCTCCTGCCTTGATCACGATGTGAGGTTCCTTGATCCAGCCGTACTCCCGGAGGATGTCCGCGTATATCGTCCGCGCTGGCTGGGTATCGCCCAGGGCGCACATCGCCAATGCCAGATACAGTTTTTGGGTGACGCTCAAATCGTCCCGCGTGATCCATGCCCGCAATCGGGGCAGGACTGGTTGATTCATGGCGGCCAAGCCGTAGAGCGCCAAGGAGACTTCTTCCGTATTGCTGTTTCTGTCTTCAAGCTTGCGGAAGAAGTACTGCGTGAGGGCTGTCTCGTCGAACCCGGTCATTCCCACGCCGGCGACCATCGCGGATAGCTCCAAATCTTCGCTGCTGTACGGCAAGAGCGTTAATCCGCCGTTTGATGTTTGGTATTGCCGGGCCGTGAATTCCGGCACGTGCGCATTCGCCTCGAATGCCGTATTGAGCAATTGCGCGGCCAGCGTTCGGGTTAAGCCTTGATCGATGCGGTCGCCGTGAACCCATGAAAGCCTTCGAAGTGTTTGATAGACTGCGCTACGTTTTTGGTCCGTGAGCACGGCTCGCATGGGACGATCCGTTTCATTGGAGATCGTGCCCATGTTCGCCGTGTCATACGCTTGGGTGCGTTGGGCGGTGAGCCGGGACTCGATGACACTCAAAGGCAGGATCAGCGAATCGCTACCCTCTTTGGCGTCGATTCGGTACGTGACGTCATACGTGCCAACAGCGAGTTTGGGCAGGGGGAAGAATTCCGATTGGAATGCGTGGGATGATTTCGTGATCGGTGTTGAGATGTTCAAGTCTGGCGAGAGCAGGCTAAGCGTGACTGGGCTCTCTTTGGTGAACGCGGTCCCGTACGAACGGATGCGGGCGACGGGTTCATCATCCGCCACGTACTCTTTGCCGATCCCGACTTCGGCGAATACAGGCAGGGATACCGGAATCTTCGATACGCTTACGCCAACGTCCAGACTGGAGCTGATGCCTTGGGCCGTGACGCGCCAGGAGGTGATATTGTCCGGCAGCGTAAACGTCGTCCGCGCCCAGCCCGAGGCATCCGTGGTGATCGTTTGGAAGAGGGCAGCATCCGTGAAGTACTCTCGCGGTCCGCCGCCTTTCTCGTTATGGACGAAATAGCCGTTCGCGAAATAGGTGTGGTACGGCTCTACCGCAAAGTTGTATACCGGAACGATCTCCCGTTTCGCTTCAATGGACGCGACGAAGACCTTGCGGCCGTCGCGTTGCAGCATCCAGTCTCCGATCTTTAGCTGCCCGGCTGGTTTGAAGCCGAGGTTCGCGTACACGATGTGCTCTGGGGTCACGCGCAGATCCTGATTGATGATGAGGTATTCGCTGATCGTGTGGCGGTACAGTTCCGTCACCGTGCCTGAAACAGTCTCGTTCCTCCTCGGATCCGCCAGTGTGAGGACCTCGTCGCCGACCTGAATGTCTTCAATGGCTTTCGAGCTACCGTCGGCCATCTGGATCTGCGTTCCGCCCAAGAAACACCCTCCTTTTTCCGCCCCGCCATACGGCGAGATGGGTCGACGGTGCGAATACGTTGAGAACACTACACCGGAGCCGATACCTGCATAGATCGAGTCGATCGGATTCGCCGAACTGTCGAGGACGGCATAGAAGGCCTCGTCGATCAGATTCATATTTACCGCAGCCGAAACAGGCTGGTTCGAGGCATTGCGCGTGCGAATGGAGACCGTGACCTCGTCGCCCGGCTCATACCGGGATTTGTCCGGGGTTATCTCTATCTGCATCGTTTTGTCTTTCTTGTCGAATAGCACGGAGTTATCGAACCAGCCGGTTTCGGCCATGATGAACGTTTCGCCGGTAAAGTACACGCCGGTGATGTTCACGTTCGGGATATCACGCTCTTCGAAGGGGAATTGGTACGTTGGATCTTGTGATGCGGCGTACTCCTGCAGGCCGTCCTGTTGCTGCAGGAACAGGTAGTGGTTTTGGCCACCGGCTTGGAGCATTTCATCATTGTTCACGAAATCGACGCGAACCTGTTCGCCGACGGAAAAGGCATTGTCCTCCGGAAGCTTCAGTCGGTAATTATTGTACCCGTCATCGCCGTAGTTATTGATCCGTACGCCGTCGTAGTAGTACAGGTACGCCGTCGTAGCATCGTAGCGGCCGTTCGCGTCGTAGTACCGAAGCTTCACCCGATAGGAGGTTTTCGGTTCCAGCGTTCTTTCGTATACGGAGGCACCGCGCTCATCCGTGATGCCGCTGAACGTATCAACCGCTTTCTCTTCTCTCGTGTACGAATATATCTTATACGTGCGCTTGTTGATGAAGTCATACCCGGTCCCCATCTCCTTTCGGGTGTAGGTGATTTTGATGATTTCGCCTTCAATTTTCGTTCCTGCGCTCGGCGTCCGCGTCTCTGGATCTTGATAGACCTGTTCCGCGATTTTTTCGAGGTCGATTTTGTGAGCACGTACCTCCAATCTCGCCTTTGCCACCTCGGGGTAGGTCACGTCGACGGTTGCATCGACCTCCGGTCCGTAAAAGCGCAGCTGCGCGGAGGATTCTATCTCGGCGACTTCAGAAAGTTCCGGCCGGATCTTCGCCCATTCGTATGCAGGCCAGCATCTGTACTCGTTCGAGCAGTCTTTGTACGCCTCCGTGGTATGAAGCGTCACTTTGCCGTCCGCGTCCGTGACGACCCGCTGCGTTCCATTGCTCGTTTCGAAGATCAGCGGGAGTTCCGGCACGGGCGTTCCTTCAAAGAAGGACGCCTGCGCTTCAAGGGTGATGTCATCGCCAGCATAGGCGACATTGGTTTCCGGCGTCAGGGTGAGCTGGTACGCCGGTTTGTCGTATGGCCTGATCTCGATGTACTTATTCTCGATAACATCATCGCCCACCCGCAGTTCCAAGACGTACACGTCCGTCTGCATGTTCTTGAGAGAAATTTCTCCAGTGAACGTCCCTTGCGCATCGACGTCGACCGTTTTCGTCTCTATGACTATCGGACGGTAGTAGTAATCAACATACCCTTCCTTCATGAGCGTGATCGTCACGGGTTTGGTGATCCGTTCTCGATCCCGATTTCGCAAGAGTCCCCAAAATTTTACCGTATCCGTTGGCTGGTAGAGCGGCCGGTCGGTGTAGAGGTACTTCCAGTAGCTCTGGGCGTCGTTCCCAGACCAGTAGCCGTCATTCCTCGAGAGGAAGGTCGCGGGAATGATCACCTCGTTCTCTCCGGTGCTGACCTTGAAGTAGGAGCGCTTGTTCTCTTGTTGGTCGGAAGATGCTTTGAGCAGCTCTTGGGGAGTCTCGAATACCGCTACGCCCTGATCATTGGCAATAAACCGTCGTTCGGTCCCGATCAGCTCGATCTGGGCGTTCGCGCTCGGCTGTTTCGCGGAGAGATCCGCGGCCCAAATGACTGTTTTGTTTTTCGACACATTCACGTACGCCGCCGCATCCGTTACCTGCATCAGCACCTGGTCCCGCGCCTTATTGTTCTTCAGATCGATCACGAAATACCCGTGCGGCAAAGGCTCGGTGAAACGGATGAACTGCACGCCGCTCTCTTCCTGCAGGGGTGCCGTGAATGACGTTAATGCCCGAAGATCAGAGGTGTTTTCCAGGTAGCGGTCCTTGGTATGCGACCACCAGGGGAGCTGGTCTCGACGGTTGAGGATCTGCAAATACTCCGCTTCATCCTTTACTGGGTAGACGTCCACATTCACGGAGTTCTGTTCGAGATTTCTCGCCCAGAGCTGGATGAGCGGCGGTTCCGATGCGCTGACGTCCTGGAGTTTTTGATAGGTTCGCAGCCAGGAATTATTCGATGCCTCGTCTATGGGGGTGACGGTTTCGAATGCGAAGACCAGATCCTCCTGTAGAGTAGCGTCGCTCCCCGAGAGCGGGAGGCCTTTTTTCACGGTCACGCGATAGATTTGAGAGGGCGCGAGATCTTCGGTCGGCACGTACACGAGCGTTCTTCCGTGTTTCTCAAATCTGCCCGGAACAGGGGGATCAATGGAAACGTATGCCTCCTCATCCGTAAAATTTTCGTGGCTGAACGTCACCTCGATGCCAGTCTTGAGGGGGACATTCGTCGCAGTATCGCGTGGAAGGTAGTGAAGGACTTTGAATGTGTCTTTTACCTGAAACGCCCACTCGTACACATCGGATTCTTTCCCGTCTTCTTGCGGGTCGTTTAGGGCTATTTTGAAAATGGTATTGGGCGTCAATGCTTGATCGAGTGCCAGTTCCCACTCATTCCCTGATCGTTGGGCGAGGGAGAATGAGACGTTTGGAGAAACGGTGATGAGCTTTTTGAGATCGTCGGTCGTCAATGCCTCTACGCTGGAGAGCGTATAGGTCGAGGCCGGGTCGATCCCCGTGCTGTCTTCCAGCGTCGCTTTGAGCTGAAAGGCGTTTTTGGCATCGGGATTGGCCGTCAATTTTGAGAACCCTTCGAAGAGGTTCTCGCTGCTTCGGACGAAGATGCTGGAAAGAGGGACTTTGGAAAAATATACGGCGAATCCGATCACGAGCACGAGCACTGCCAGGATGCCACCCACGGCGATCATTTTCTGTTTTCGGCCGGCAGACCACCATTGAATGCACTGGCGTGGGAGCTCTTTTAGCGCGGTGATCTTTGTCTTCACCGGCTCTTTTGTGTCTGGCAGCTTGTTCATAGCACGAAGATTGCGATGCATTAAAATAATGGCTTCATCGTACCATTTTTGGCTCATTCGTCCAGTCGAGCATCGGCTTTCTGGTGAGGGGTAAACGGGTAATTTTTAGATATTAAAGAAATAGGATATAGATATCAAAAACCCCGCATTTAGCGGGGCTTTCGATGGCGGGTGCGAAGGGATTCGAACC
>CAZWYJ010000004.1:0-28860 GCA_964638165.1 uncultured Gammaproteobacteria bacterium
ATGAAAGGCAGTGCATATGTAAGAGAGTTCCCCTCCCTGTGAAACAGGGAGGGGTTAGGGGTGGGTACGGAAGAGAGGGGCCGGGGGGGTGAGTTTATTTCACCTCGTCTTCCCGTGCCTCGGCTTCTTCTTGCGGAGTGTGGCAGAACGCGGGCCTCCGGTCTTTTTCGTTTCCGTGGCCTTGCGCCGTTTGAGCTCTTTTTGGATCTCGCCGATCTCATCACGCAGAATCGCGGCAAGCTCGAACTCGAGATTGTTTGCGGCCTCTTTCATCTCCTTCTCCTTTTCCGCCAATACGGCTGAGAGGTCATGCGATTCGGCATTGAGCTCCAGCTTGAGAATTTCTTTAACGTCTTTCGTGTCCACCGAGAGGCCGAGCACGCCACGAATGTCCTTGATGGCTTTAATGATCGTTTGTGGGGTGATCCCGTGCGTCTTATTGTACGCAATCTGCTTGGCGCGACGCCGTTCCGTTTCATCAATGGCGCGCTTCATGGATCCGGTGATTGTATCCGCGTATAAGATGACGCGTCCGCGGACATTTCGGGCCGCGCGGCCGATGGTTTGGAGAATAGCGGTATCCGAGCGCAAAAAGCCTTCTTTATCCGCATCAAGGATCGCCACGAGCGCGACCTCCGGCAAATCCAAGCCTTCACGGAGGAGGTTCACGCCCACGAGGCAGTCAAAATCTCCTTTGCGAAAATCCGAGAGGATGCCGAGCCGGTCAACGGTTTTGACGTCCGAGTGGATGTACTTGGCCTTGATTTTTCGTTCTTCAAGAAAAGTCGCGAGGTCTTCCGCCATCTTTTTCGTGAGCGTGGTGACGAGTGAACGCTCCCCTGCTTTCGTCGCCTTTTCGATCTCGCTGATGATGTCATCAATCTGCGACTTGTCTCCGGCCTTTTTGGGACTGATCGGGCGTATGCTCACTTCCGGATCAACGAGGCCGGTCGGGCGCACGATCTGTTCCACGATCTGTGTCGAATTTTTGTATTCAAATGGTCCGGGTGTGGCGCTCATGAGCACGACTTGATCCCACTTCTTCTGAATCTCGTCGAACTTCATCGGGCGATTATCTTTTGCGCTCGGCAAACGGAATCCGTGATCAATGAGTGTCTGTTTTCGGCTCCGATCCCCTTCGTACATGCCGGAGAGCTGGGGAACCGTCATGTGGCTCTCGTCAATGACCACGAGCGCATCATCCGGGAAGTAGGAGAAGAGCGTGTCCGGCGGTTCCCCGGCAGGACGATTCGTCAAATGGCGCGAGTAGTTTTCGATGCCATTGCAGTAACCGAGGTTCTCGATCATTTCGAGATCGAATTTCGTCCGCCGATCCAGACGATCGGCTTCCAGAAGCTTCCCTTCTTTCTCAAACTTCGCGATCTGCTCTTTCAGTTCCGCGCGGATCGCCTCCACGGCTCGCTTTCGATCCGCTTCCGGCGTGATGAAGTGTTTTGCCGGAAAAATCCAGACATCGTCCTGCTCTCGCAGAACGGCGCGTGAGACCGGGTTGATCGCGAAAATCGCCTCAACGGTTCCGGACGGCGCTTCGATGCGATAGATCGTTTCCTCATTCGCCGGCATGATTTCCAAAAGACCGCCACGCACACGAAATGATCCGCGCACGAGGTCGCTATTCGTCCGGATGAACTGTATGTTCACGAGGCGCTGGAGCGTGTCGGATCGCGAAACATCCGTGCCCTTGACGATCTGAATTGCGCTCTTGAAATACTCCCCCGGCGTTCCAAGGCCGTAGATGCACGAAACGGATGCGCAGATGATCACGTCTTTTCGCGTGAGGAGCGCTTGCGTGGCATTGTGCCGAAGACGGTCAATCTCTTCATTGATCATCGCCTCTTTTTCGATGTAGGTATCCGAAGACGGGATGTATGCTTCCGGCTGGTAGTAGTCGTAGTAGGAGACGAAGTACTCCACGGCATTTTCCGGAAAGAATTCGCGGAACTCGTTCGTGAGTTGCGCCGCGAGCGTTTTATTGTGCGCGATGATAAGGGTCGGCTTCTGGATCTCCTGGATCACGTTCGCGATGGTGTACGTCTTTCCGGTTCCCGTGGCTCCGAGGAGCGTTTGGTACTTCTCTCCCTTCTTGAGACCGCCTACGAGTCCTCGAATAGCCTCCGGCTGGTCACCGGAGGGCTGATAGGGCTTATGGAGCTTGAATGGCCAGTCGTGCATGGGTATGAGGCGATTTTTTAGAGCCTGTTGAAAAAGGCGCCTTGCTTGCGCTTCACTCAAAAACTCCTCAACGTATGTTGCATACGTTTTCGTCGTTTTTTCGCTCCAGCGCGGCGCAATCCATCCTTTTTCAACAGGCTCTTGGTTTTTAGCATAAATCTTCCCAAAATCCAAACCCTAAACCCTAAACCCTCTCCTCTTCTTTACTGCCGCTATCACGAACGAGATGAGGAGTCCGATGAGGGCGAAGATGATGATGGTGATGATGAGGTTCAAAATGATCGCGAACGCCATATTACAGACGAAAACGGATGTGCGCTCGGCGATATCCGCTTTGCTGGGCAATTTGTTGCACAGGGCGATTGATGCTGACGCAAAGAGGTTGGAGGTAAAAGGCGCGAGTTGAAGAATGAGGCGTGTTGGCCAAAAGATGAGCTGATATCCGGCGCCAACGAGGAGACTCATCTGAAAGACCATGGCTCCGATGATACAGACGACTTGATAGACGATGCCGAAGACGATGCCGAAAATCGGCGCCCGTTTCATGTTAAGGAGATAGATTTCTTTTTGATTCCTCTTTTTCCAAAAAGCGAGATGCATAGAGCTCGGTTAGAAGTCATTGGTTGATGCTGTTGTTTCGGTGAACGTTTCCGGCTGATAGTCCAATTGATACTGCAGTCGTTTCTGTTCCACGCCTTCCCATTTTAGCACGATGTCCACGATATTTCGGCCGGGTGAAAGTATGAGGCGCTCGGCGAATTCCCCGCTCTCCCGTTTCATGACAACGGTCGTTCCTTGCAGGAGCACGGTAAAATCGTGGAGCGATTCGCGCAAGACCGGAAAGTTTTCTATTTTTCCATAAACGGTCACTTCCGGATCGTGAACGATGTCTTCGGCATTGAGCTGTCGGCCGTCCCCGTACACGATGACGGGCATGGTGATGCGGACGTTGGGCCGGAGCCCATGGATCATTTCGTTGATCATAGGGGTCCGTTCTTCGTGGCACTCCGTCCAGATCCAGAGTCCGGCAAGCGCGATAACGATAAGAAGAAGGATGATGAGCACGCCTTGAATGCGAATGGTACGCAAAAACTTCCGCTCATCTACCGCGGATTTTTTTGGCACCTTCTTATCTACGCTCATGCGAGTATTGTAGCACGATTGTCTTTTTGCCTTTTCTCTGCTATAAACCATGCTCATGTTCTCATGGTCTTCACTCCCCCGTCCGATCCTTGGCGTTTCGCCCATGGCGGATATGACGGATACGCCGTTCAACCTCGTGTGCAAACAATACGGGGCTCCGATTATTTTTAAGGAGATGATCTCCTCGGAAGCGGTAGTGCGCGGAAATCCGAAGACACTTGCCATGGCTGCGAACGAGGATGCGGAACGTCCGGTGATCCAGCAGATCTTTGGATCAGATGCAGCGACCATGGCAAAAGCTGCGGAGAAGATCGTTTCCGCCTGCGCGCCGGACGGCATTGACATCAATATGGGTTGTCCGGTCTATAAGATCGTGTCGAACTTTGATGGAGCCGCGCTCATGAAAGAGCCGGAGCGCGCCGCTTCGATTGTTCGGGAAATCAAGAAAGTCGTGAATGTCCCGGTGAGCGTAAAAACGCGCTTGGGTTGGTCCGATGATACGGATTGCCTGGACTTCGTGCGGATTCTGGAAGACGCCGGCGCGGATCTCATTACGGTTCATGGGCGCACAAAAACGCAGGGGTATAGCGGAACGGCGAACTGGGAACGGGTTGGTGAGGTAAAGAAAAACGTGTCTATCCCCGTTCTCGTGAATGGCGATATCATTTCTCCGGAGACGGCAAAGAAGGCGCTCGAAGTCTCTGGCGCGGATGGATTGCTCATTGGACGTGGCGTGCTGGGACATCCGTGGATCTTCGCGGAGATTCAGGCAACGATGGACGGGACGGCGTATGAATCACCGACGCTTCAGGATCGCATCCGTATCGTGCGCATGCACGCGGAGCTCCAAGTCCGTCGCTACGGCGAACGTGGCCTCGTCAAACTGCGCAAGCATCTCCCATTCTATTTTAAAGGCATGAGCGGATGGAAAGAAATCCGCGAAGATCTCGTCCGCATCAGTACGCTGGCGGAGCTGGAGGGGATTTTGGGACGGTTGAAAACAAGTTGATTGGATGATTGGTAAATACATGCTCAGTCGGTAATCCACTGGTTTGACCAGTGGACTCACAAGGTTCGACCTTCACACAGGGTAACAAAAAACATAGTAAACTTCTGGGAGCTGGTGGTGTCTAACTAGTTGATTAGAAAATGCAATTCTCTAATCAACCAATCATCCATTCACCAATCAACTATTTACCGTATCTTCAGCGCTTTGTACTCTTCGTAGTAATCGTAGTAGTCGTTCGGAACCTGCGGGAGGTATTTTTCCGGATCTACCGGGATTCCGTCTTTTCGGACTTCGAAGTGGAGGTGCGGGCCGGTCGAAAGGCCTGCGCCTGGCGCACCCGGAGCACCTCCGGAGAGCGCGATGAGGTCTCCCCGCTCCACGAACGTGTCCGGCTTTGCCACGAACTTTGACAGGTGAGCGTAGACGGTCGCGAGTCCTCCTGTATGGACGATCATGAGGTAGTTTCCGTACATGCGCCCTGTCTTGTTCCATGCGACATATCCGCCACCGGCGGATTTTACCTGCGTCCCCACTTTGGCGCGGATATCCGTTCCGGAATGCTCAAAGAGGTTGCGGAACGGGTAGCTCGGATCGTGGAAGATGGCGGTGATGCCTGATGATGGATCAATCGGCCAGGAGAGCGAGGCATTGCCACGTGCGAGCGCGTCGTCCACGGAGCGAAGTTGCTCCTTGAGACGGTTTTCGAGGTTCACGACTTCGTCAGACGTTGATGCCTGTTGCTGTCGCAATTCATACAGGATGCGCTGGAACTCCTGTTCATTCTCTTTCGTTTGCGCGATGAGCGACTGCTTGAAGTTTTTCTCGGCTTCAAATGCGAGCATCTCTTTTTTTAGCGTCTGGCGCTCTTCTTCGGCTTCCGTCTGCTTATCCGTTTTTTCGACAGCTCGCGTCTCCAACTCGCGCTTCAGATTCTTTGTTTGTGCAACGGTCTGCCCGAGCTCCCGATCAAGTTTTTTGAGATTTTCAAGCGACGCAAAGAATTCCGAAAGCGACGGCTGTGTGAGAAAAACGTCGAACGGCGTCACCTCGTCGGCATAATGGATATCTCTGAGGATCTGTGCGGTGAGCTTTTTCTGTTTTTCCAACCGTGCGGATTTCGATACGATATCTTTTTCGATCAATTCGATTTCGAGGGTGAGAGACTCTATTTCGATGCGCGTCCGTTCGATGGAGAGCTCTTTTTCTTTGACGCGATTTTCCAGAAGCGCAATCTGATTTTCCAGGTTCACGCTCTCATTTTGTCGTTCAGCTATTTTTTCCTTATACGACTTGATCATCGCATCAATTTCCTTCACCTGCATTTGCCTGGTCTTGATGGCATTATTGATCTCGTCAACATCCGTTTGCGCTCCCGCGATTTTCGGCGTCATGCAGAAAACAACCATGGCGCTTATGGACGCGATGAAAAATAAACGGTTGATGGACAGCCTCCGCATGCGCTCAGTATAGCAAGAGAAATATCAAATTCCAAACCCCAAATTCCAAAGAAATCCATCATTTTTTGTGATTTGGAACTTGTTATTTGGAATTTTCACGAAGTGCTTGGATTGCTTGATCAAGACGGTTGAGCGAGGCCTTTTCCCCAAAGGTAAAGAGGAGTTCGAATGGCGGAGGAGATTGCTTTTTGCCGGATAATGCCACGCGAAGGGGCCAGAGGACTTCCCCATTCCCCCATCCATGATCCGCGATCATCTGCTTAATCTTCGCTTCCAGAGCCGAAGGAGATGTCCAGTCTGAAGAGGGCATGATCAGCAGGAGCTCCTTGATAGTCTGGAGTCTCGCGGCTGCATCCTCCGACGTCTGCTCTTTCCAGCGGACGAGGTCGGCTTGAGGGGGTTCCGTGGGTGGAATGAAATCGCCCGCGATCGTGGCGATATCCGTTTTATTCGAAATACGATCACGGATGAGCGTTGCGATGCGATGTTGAACATCGGAATCCTGCGCGATCTTCGCGAGTTCGTTATGAACGTACGCAAAGAATTCCTCTTCCGGAAGCTGTTTGAGGTAGTGGCTATTAAGCCAATCGAGTTTTTCAAAATTCACCACAGCTCCGCTCCTGTTCACCTTCGAGAGGTCAAAAAGCTCTGCGAGCTCGTGACGATCGAAGATTTCCCGATCCGCTGTCGGATTCCAACCGAGGAGCGCGATGAAGTTGATGATGGCTTCCGGAAGGTAGCCCTTCTCGAGGTAGGATTCCACGCTCACATCGCCCTGTCGCTTGGAGAGTTTTGTCCGATCCGCGTTCAGGAGGAGTGGGACGTGTGCGAACTTCGGGTGTTCCCATCCGAAGGCCTGGTAGATGAAGAGGTGCTTTGGCGTTGACGAGAGCCACTCTTCTCCGCGGATCACATGCGTGATCTCCATATCATGATCATCCGAGGTCGCGGCAAGGTGGTAGGTGGCAATGCCATCGGCTTTGATGATGACCTGGTCATCAATCTCTTTCCAATCGAAGGTAATATCTCCGCGGATCTCATCGTGGAATGTCACGGATCCCTGGTCCGGCACCTTGAGCCGGATCACGTGCGATTCGCCTTTGTGTAGCTTCGCTTCTACCTCGTCCGGAGAAAGTTTGAGGCATGTGCGATCATACCGCGTGGGCAATCCGGCATCGTGTTGCGTCTTCCGCATCTCCTCCAGTCGTTCCGCGGAGCAGAAACAGTGATAAGCCAGGCCTTTCTGAATCAGTTCTTGCGCTCTCGCTTGATGGATCGGCGTTCGTTTGGTTTGCAGGTATGGAGTATGCGGACCGCGCTCGATCATCTTTCCGGCATCGTCAATCCACATGCCTTCATCCGGAATGATGCCAACTGTTTTGAGCGATCGGCAGAACGCCTCGGCCGCTCCTTCGACAAAGCGTTTTTGATCCGTGTCTTCAATGCGAAGGATGAGCGTTCCCTTATGACGTTCGGCAAAGAGCGCGTCGTACAGACAGGTTCGGAGATTTCCGATATGGATGAATCCGGTTGGGCTGGGCGCCATGCGAACGCGAACGGTCATAGTTCATTTATCCTACGGGATGCGAGGGATGTTGGTCAATGACGAGAAGGAGGATGAAACGCGAAACCCGACCGGCAACGAGGAGCGTTACGCGGTCGGGTTGAAGGGCGCAGAAGCGCCGAGAAGTCTACGGAGAGATGCGATCCTCGTCCTCGTACTCATCACGACGGATGTCATCCACGAGGGTGATCTCGCGATAGTACCCTTGTGAGTCAATGACCTGGACATACGTTCGAAACTCGGTACGCAGTACCTTGGGCATGGCTCTGGAGTTTCGGATTATGTCCGCGATCTGGGGCAGATGCGATGTGATGATCCGCTCCACTCCTTCGGCGGAGCAGTAGAGGATCCGATACGAGTCGTCGTCAACCCGTACCGGGACGAAGGCCTTAGCCTTTCCCGGATAGACCTCCGGTTTCCCGATCTCGGTGATATTGCGGGGTCCGCCTTCGAGCATGACGGGATTGCCGATCTGAAAAGGTACTTGGAATTCGGACATGATGACCTCCTTCTTGAGCTGAAGCTGATATAGCGAGTATGGATTACACGGAAATAGAAAAAATGTCAAGTCAATATGGCCTCTTGGATGAGACCTTGATTCATCTGTGCTTTTTTATCGGCGCTCTTTTAGTGCGTAGTATGGAAAAACGAAAACAGCATTCAAAATGCGCTTCCAGCGTTTCGGTTCTCGAATGAGGCGGTAGAGCCACTCGAGACCGAGAATTCGCAAAAAACGTGGCGCTCGAGGCAATGTCCCGGCCCAGTAATCAAATGTCCCTCCCACGCCAATAATGGCTTCCGTATTCGGAAAATCCGCCAAATGTTTCTCGATCCAGCGTTCCTGCTTAGGGTGTCCAAATCCCACGAAGATGATGTGCGGTTTTGCCTCAATAAGCCTTTGTGTGGCCGCGGCATTTTCTGCATCTCCTATTCCGTCAGCGAAAACGATCCCGCCGTCTTCCGCAATCCCGCGAAGGCCGGAATAGGTCTGCTGTAATTTTTCAAGCGCGGGTTTCGCGCTCTTCAAAACGCCACCGCCAATCAACCCTATCGAGAGATTGTGCGCATGCGCCCATGCCACGAGAGCCTCCGCGAGATCCGCGCCGGGCACGCGGTACGGGTGCGCACCCCGAAGCCTCCCGATGAGATCGAGTCCAAAGCTGTCCACGATGCGCATGTCGGCATTCAGGAGTGTTTCCCGATATGCGGCATCTTTACGAGCATACAAAAGAATTTCCGGATTCGCGGTTACGATCCACTGCATCTTCAGCTTTTGCGAAATTCGATTCAAAATCTCATCGGCAGATAACCCGTCGATCGGAATAGTGAAGACGCGGAAGGAGGAGGACATGGTCGGAATTAGTTGATTGGTTGATTGGTAAGTGGTTGATTGGGAAATCGTCTTTTTCGTCATCCCGCCGTGCCCGCCTCTGGTGGGAGCGCTAAAAAAGATTCTAAAAATCGCGTAGCTCATCGCGAGGGACCCCTTTCTTATTGAGAACGTGATGAGATCTGATGAACGTTCACGAAGGGAAAGGGGTCCCTCGCGGCACAATTCCTGCGGAGTCTCGGTATATGGCGCTCGGGATGACGAAAAGAGCGTTCCTAATCAACTAATCACCCACTTACCAATCAACTATTTTCCGGTGCTTTGCCCGTCACGCGACCATGCCGACCGCGGTGTTTGACGGCCGCGCGGTATTTCGCGAGCTCGCGTTGCAGCGCTGCGGCGACATCGGCGAATTGCTCTTCGGATGCCCGATCGGTCTGCGCGAGAACGCGCTCCGCTTCCTGTTTTGCCTTTTCAATGGCATCAACATCAAGATCAGCTCCTCGCTCCGCCATTTCCGCCATCACGGTGACTTGTCCGTCCTGCAGAACGCGAATCACGCCACCGGCGACGGCAATATCCTCTTCCCGCCCGCCCGGATGTCGCAGAACGGCCACGCCGTCCGCGAGAGTGGCAACGAGCGGCTCATGCCCGGGGAGAACGGTGATTTCTCCCGTGGACGTGGGTAGCGTAACCGCCGCAGCCTCCGTGTGATAGAGGGTGCGTTCCGGCGTCACGAGGGAGAAAGTGAGAACGTGCTTCATGATCGTACGTCGTCAATGGATCCTTTCATGTAGAAGGCTTGCTCCGGCTTATCGTCGTGCTTGCCTTCGAGGATCTCTTCGAAACTGCGAATCGTGTCTTCGAGGGATACGTATGTGCCCGGATTGCCCGTAAAGACTTCGGCGACGAAGAATGGCTGGGAGAGGAATTTTTGCACTTTACGCGCACGCGTCACGGTCTTCTTGTCTTCATCGGACAGTTCTTCCATACCAAGAATGGCGATGATGTCCTGGAGATCCTTATAGCGTTGCAAAACCTGCTGCACGCCACGAGCGACCTTGTAGTGACGGTCCCCGACGATCTGCGGATCCAGAATCGTTGACGTGGAATCGAGCGGATCAACGGCTGGGTAGATACCGAGCTCAGAGAGGGATCGCGCGAGCACAACGGTGGAGTCCAAGTGGCCGAAGGTGGTCGCCGGCGCCGGATCCGTAAGGTCGTCTGCCGGAACGTACACGGCCTGCACCGAGGTGATAGATCCATTCGTCGTGGAGGTGATGCGTTCCTGAAGCCCTCCCATTTCCGTGGCAAGTGTCGGCTGATAACCCACGGCGGATGGAATGCGTCCGAGCAGAGCGGAGACCTCGGATCCTGCCTGCGTGAAGCGGAAGATGTTGTCAATGAAAAGCAGAACGTCCTGATGCTCCTCATCGCGGAAGTATTCCGCCATGGCCAGTCCGGTCAATGCCACGCGAGCGCGAGCTCCCGGTGGTTCATTCATCTGGCCGAAAACGAGCGCGGTTTTTTCGATCACGCCGGAGCCGCTCATGTCGAGGTAGAGGTCCTTTCCTTCGCGGGAGCGTTCACCGACGCCGGCGAAGACGGAGAATCCCCCGTGTTCCGTGGCGATATTTCGGATGAGTTCCTGAATGATAACCGTCTTTCCTACGCCGGCTCCTCCGAAGAGGCCGACTTTTCCTCCCTTCAGGAACGGGCAGATGAGGTCAATGACTTTGATACCGGTTTCGAGGACCTCGTACTTCGTGGATTGTTCGGCAAATGACGGCGCCTCGCGATGAATCGGATATGTCTTCTTTGTTTGGACGGCTTTCTTTCCGTCAATTGGCGCGCCGGTCACATTGAACATGCGTCCAAGCGTCTCCTTTCCGACTGGAACGGAGATCGGAGCTCCGGTATTGACGACCTCGATGCCTCGGCGGAGTCCGTCCGTGCTATCCATGGCGATCGTTCGGACTGTGCCGGCGCCGATGTGCTGTTCGACTTCGAGGACGAGCGGTTCTTTCCCTTCCCGCTCCACGGTCAGTGCGGTGTAGATTGCCGGAAGCGCGCCATCGAATGCCACGTCAACGACGGCGCCGATGACCTGGGTGATGGTTCCTGTAGTAAGCGTAGGTGATTTCATACGGGTGACGATATTCGTGGTGATGATATTTACTCAATGGCGGCTTTCCCGGCTGAGATTTCGGAGATTTCCTGCGTGATTCCGGCTTGCCGAGCTTGGTTATAGGTGAGCGTGAGATCTTCGAGCATGGAAGTGGCGTTGTCCGTTGCGCTCCGCATGGCCATCATGCGCGCGCTCTGTTCAGAGGCCGCGGATTCCAGAAGCGCTTGGTAAATACGGGTTTCAATGAGCTTCGGAAGGAGGTCTTGTAATACGCGTGACGGATTCGGTTCAAAGAGGATGCTTGCACCTTCCGATATCTCCGTACGCGCGACCTGTTCGAGCTCTGTTTCCGGAATGATCGGAAGGACCTGCGAAACGGTGGGTACCTGCCGGAGTGCGCTCTTGTAGTCCATGTAGGCGATAAAGACGCGATCCACTTCCCCGCTGAGGAATTGCTGGACCGCGAGCGCACCGACTGGCTTTGCCGCGGAGAACGATGGTGCGTTTGAGATGGCCTCGAATGCCGCGGTCATCCGGTGATTCGTTCGGGCGATCGCACGGGCGGCGCGTCGGCCCACGGCAATGAGGGAGATATCATCTTCAGGCCTCGTCACGAGGAATTCGTAGAGGGACTTGATCGTCTGCGTATTGAATCCCCCGCAGAGCCCGCGGTCGGAAGCGCAAGCGATGACGAGCGTTTTTAGCTTCTTTCCGCGCGTCATTCCCTCTTCCCCGCGTTTCCCGATGAGCATGGGGTGAAGGGATGGGTCCACAATGCGCATGATGCTTTCGATGATTTCCGTGGCCGTTTGCGCATAGGCGCGCGAAGAGAGGGTCATCTGCACGGCTCGCTTCATTTTCGAAGCCGCGACGAGCTCCATCGCCTTGGTGATCTTTCGGGTATTCCCGATGGATTTGATGCGTCGGCGGATGAGCCGGGGTGAAACGCTCATACGGCAGGCGAACTGGATGCGAAGATCTGGTTCCAGGATGTGATGTGTTTCTCAAGACCCGTGGTGATTTCATCATCCAGGGCATTCCGCTCCCTAAGGGCATTGAGAATATCTTCCGCGTTCGCATCAAGGTACTGATGGTAGCCGGATTCCCACTCCGCAATGCGCGCGACCTCGATGGCATCAACGAAACCTTTGGTGGCGGCGAAAAGCACAGCGACCTGATGCGCCATTTCCATGGGCGCGTACTGTCCCTGTTTGAGAATTTCCGTAAGGCGCCGTCCGCGCTCAATCTGCTTGCGCGTTGCTTCATCCAGGTCGGTTGCGAATTGCGAGAAGGCTTCCAGTTCGCGGAATTGGGCGAGGTCAAGACGGAGTGGTCCGGCGACCTTTTTCATGGCCTTCGTTTGCGCCGCACCTCCAACGCGCGATACCGACAGGCCGACGTTCACGGCCGGTCGGATACCTTTATAGAAGAGATCGCTCTCAAGGTAGATTTGACCGTCGGTGATGGAGATGACGTTCGTCGGAATGTAGGCGGACACGTCCCCGGCCTGCGTCTCGATAATCGGCAATGCCGTGATGGACCCTCCTCCGTGCTCGCTGGTTCGACGAGCGGAGCGTTCGAGGAGGCGGGAGTGGAGGTAGAAGACGTCTCCCGGATAGGCTTCTCGGCCCGGCGGACGACGGAGGAGCAGAGAGGCTTCGCGGTAGGCCCATGCGTGTTTTGAGAGATCGTCGTACACAATGAGGACGTCTTCCGCTTGATCCATAAACCATTCCCCGATCGCGCATCCTGCGTACGGCGCGATGAATTGCAGGGCAGCCGGGTCAGAAGCGCCGGCGAGCACGACTGTCGTATAAGCCATGGCGCCCTCTTCCTTGAGCCGTTGCACGATCTTGGCGATCTTCGACTCCTTTTGCCCGATGACGACGTAGATGCAGTGCACGCCCGTATCCTTTTGATTCAAAATCGTATCAATGGCGATCGCGGTTTTTCCGGTCTGGCGATCTCCGATGATGAGTTCTCGTTGCCCGCGGCCAATCGGAATAATGGCATCAATGCCTTTGATACCCGTCATGAGTGGCTGGGTCACGGGTTCGCGCGTCATCACGCGCGGAGCGACTTTTTCAACCGGATAGAGCGTTTTGCTCTTGATATCACCCTTGCCGTCAATCGGCCGTCCGAGCGGATCAATGACGCGGCCGATCAGTTCTTTTCCAACCGGAACGCTCAGAATATTCCCGGTGGCCTTGACGGTCTGTCCTTCCATGAGGCCGCTCGCATTCCCGAGCACGAGAACGCCGACCTGATCCTCTTCCAAGTTGAGCGCGACGCCGATCGTCCCGTCCTCAAAAGAGACCATTTCCATGGAACTAACGCGTGAGAGGCCGGAAACCTTGGCAATGCCATCCCCGACTTCCCGAATGCGCCCTGTTTCTTCCGCCGCGGACGTGTCTCGGAAGGATGCGATCTGTTCTTTGAGGTGATCCACGATATCGTGGTTCGTTGTTGTTCGTTTCGTGGTCATACGTGAAGCGTGTGTTTGATGCGTTCAAGGCGCCCCTTAATTGTTGCGTCGAATTCCCAATCGGCAATGCGGATGTGCAGCCCTCCGATGATCTGCGGATCAATGATCTGTTCGATGACGATGTCCATTCCCGTTTTTGCCGAAAGAGATGTGCGAATCTTCTTTTCTTCCGCGGAAGTCAGCTCGATGGCGGATGTGACATTGGCGATGCCGGTTTTCTGTGTTTTTGCCATGACGGACTCAATGCGATCGAGCATGCGATCAAGACGCTTGAGGAGTTTTGCGTGCGCGAGGAGCAGGAGGAAATTTTTGTTTTCTTTTGTGCTCTTCGGACAGGCGATGTCAATGGCTTTCTCTCGGTCTTTGATGGGAATACTCCGGTCGGCGAGGAAGGCGGAGACGGTCGGATGCGCGGAAATGATTTTTGCGCATTGCTGAAGATTTTCGTAGGACGCCAAGAGATTCTCGCTATCATGCGAAGCAATGTAGGCCTGCGCGTAGGCTCGGAGTGGGAAGGATTTAGCCATGGGATTGTTCAAGCTCTTCAATTGCCCGGTCAATCAAGTGCCGGTGTTTCTTTTCATCCAGAATATCCGGAGCAACCTTTTCCGTCACCGCCGTTACGAGCGCCGCTGCTTCGCGCATCACTTCCCGTTTCGACGACTCCTGCATGAGTACCGCTTGTGCCTTGGATTCCTGAAGTTGCTGGGCGATAATCTCATTCGATTTTTCAATGCGCATTTGCTTTTCCCGATCTCCACGGTCTTTCGCCTCATCAACGATATCCTTTGCTTGCGTCCGCGCACCCATGATGATATGCGATTCGGTCTGCCGCGCGTTTCCGAGCGCCTCTTCAGCCTCTTTGGCTTGTTTCAGGCCTTCTTCGATTTTCCGGCGACGCTCATCCATGGCCTTGATGAGCGGCCTGAAGACCCATCTGGAGAGGACGAAGATGACGATCGCGAAGTTGATGAGCTGCGCGAGGAAGAGCTGTCCGTTGATACCAAACGTTCCCAAGATGCCCTGTTCGGGCATTTCAGTATGCGATGCGGTTGCAACGGTTTCCGCGTGTACGCCGCCTTCGATTTCGGTCGCGGAGCTTTCTGTGATGGGAGATGGGGATGCCATAAGAGTAGGTAAGAGACGGGATTCGTCCCGCGATTCATCCGTCTATCTATCTAACAAACTGCCAATAATAGACGGATGTCAGCGTTTCGAATAGGAATGACGGTGACATTCGTCTGCTAAAACGGGATGGATTACGAAGCGCTGCCTGCCCGCCATTGCTTCGCGCAGGCGATGGCAGGCGGGGAAGAAGAAGGCTTGCGAGACGTACATTATGGTACGGCGAGCGAGACTTCGACTGAAGCGCGAGTAAGCCGCCTGTTTCAGCAGACGTTGATTTTACAAGGTGAAGACGACGACAAGCGCGTAAATGGCGATCGCTTCTGCGAACGCGGCGCCCAAGAGCATCGGGACGAAGAGCTTTCCGGTTGCTTCCGGATTGCGTCCGATGGACTCCATGGCCTTCGAACAAATTTTACCAATGGCGAAAGCCGGTGCTGCGCCGCCGACGGCGATGGCGAGAGCTTTGGCGATCAGACGAACTGCTTCTGTTTCCATAGTGGAATGTGGCTCACATCGGTATTCGACGGGGTATTGGTGTTTAACGTCTTTACGATGGGGGCATGAAGAGTGAGTGCGGGGATGCCGATTAAGATCGGAACCCCCGTCCCGCCCCTATGCGTTGGCGGTGGCGTGTGCGGTTTTGTGATGCCCTGCTTCTTCCTCCTCTCCATGTGGTGGTTCCGTGAGAATGTTCAGGTAGACGAGGCTTAGCATCGCGAACACAGTCGCCTGAACAATGCCGACAATCAACTCCAGGGCCATGAATGGTAGCGGCATGCCGTATGCCATGATGGACGAGATGACGGTAATGAGTACTTCTCCGGCGAAGATATTGCCGAATAATCGGAGGGAGAGCGAAAGGATTTTAGCGATTTCGGAAACGAATTCAATCAGTCCGACCACGAATTCCACCATGCTTACCATGATCTTTATGGGATTAAGGCTTCGAATGGCTTTCCAGATGCTCCCGAACTGGAAGAATTTGTTCCAGTGAACGAAGAATCCAATCGTGATGATTCCGAGGATGTGAGACGAGATGACGGTCACGAGCGCCATAGCGATCGTGAGGTTGAGATCGCTGTTCGCCGGGCGGAAGAGCGGGATGAGAACGCGCTCGCCCCCATGCGTCTGCCAGAGGCCGATGGATCCCGTGCCCGGTAGGAGTCCCATCCAATTGGAGAGGAGGATAAAGAAGAAGAGACTACCGATCAGCGGAAAAAACTTGAGCGTTTTTGCGCGCGAGCCCGTGACCTGGTCGAAATATCCAAAAAGCGTTTCCAAAAGCGTTTCCAAAAGCGCCTGAATCCTTCCGGGGATTTCTCGGATCCGCATGCGGAAGAAGAATCCGAAGACGAGAATACCGATCGTGAGCAACGAGGCATTCACGAACGCGTTCGTGATGGTAAAACTTCCGATGCGAGCAATGGGCTCGGCGAAGAGCGTGACGTTCATGGGTGTTGAGGCGGTTGATGTTTTCCTTCGAGTCGTGCGACGACGATTTTTGCCTTTCGGAGCAAGATCGGCCGCCCGATGACCACAAGGAGGATAAAACCAATGACGGTAAAGAGGAACTTCGTATGGAAGTACCGATCAGCGAAGATCCCGGCAAGCGCAAAGACCGTGGTCAGGATAAGGACGGTTGCGAGGAGGTTCCATGCGATGTCAAGCGCCTCCCAAATCGAGATATCCTTTGATGGCATCTCTTTCGATTCTTCTGGCGTATGAGGCGTTGAAGGGAAATGCTGATCCATGGACACGGGCGCGAGTATATCGCGGATCGCCAAAATCTTCAATAGATACGATGATTTTTGAGATCAGAAAACGTCGCCGAGTGCAAGATCCCCTCTCCTTGACAACGGTCTGAAAGAACTTTTTGAGTCACGCTGTCTTTACAAAAAAAAGAGACAGGCGCCTCACCGAGGAGCTTTTGAGGGCTCATGGGAGGCGCCTTTTTTGGAGAAAAGGGGCGTATTGTAACCTAGATCAACATGTCGAGCTCGCGAAGGCGGGCGGTGAGCGGCGTGGCGATCTCGCCGGGCAATATCTGTTCGAGGCCGACGACGGTCGCCGATGTCCCCACTCCGTTCGTCGTGGACCATTGGTGAGGATAGATATTCTTTTTTTCAATGATGTACGGAATGCCGTGATCGCGGCAAGCGCGCAGGAGACCGCTGTTTGGATTGAGCGCGATCCCGTACTCGACTTCCTGAAGCATCGAGAGATCTCCTTCGGAGTCCCCCACGGCGATGGATTTCGTCAAGTCCACCTCATGCTCTTCAGCGAAGGCTCGAATGACTTCATCTTTATGGTAGAGAACGTAATCATCCGCTTCGCCGGTATACCTGCTTCTGCTTGGACCAACCACGAGCTCCGTACCAAAGCAGAAGCCGATCTCCCGTTGTTTCGCAAAGGCTTTCGCGGCAATGGTCGGAGATCCGGTCAGGATCGCCGTCTGATACCCGCATGCTCTTGCGATACGATTGAGCTCCTCACAGAAGACGTGGATCTGTCGGCCTGAACGGGCTGCGAGCTCCTGGCAGACGCGCTCCATGTCATCTACGCGAATACCGCGAAGTCGTTCGCCGTCCAAAACGGCCTTCAAGAGGGAATCGGTGAAGGCGCGGAACGTTCCCTGTCGGTTCTTGTAGGCGCGTAGTCGCCGATTCGGCTCCGCGAGGACGATCCGTGGCAAGAGTCCGGCGGCAACACAAGCCTTGATCCAGAGATGGAAGTAGTTCCAGCGGACAAAGGTTCCGTCGAGGTCAAAGAAAATCCATGGGTTTTTCATGGGTACTCCTTGGTTGGATTGTGATACGTCATGCGAATGGTCGAATGACGCGGAAGTGCAAAGTTGCAGATCGAAAGCCTAGGGGGAATTTGATGAAAAGTCAATGAGAACCCACCTCTAACCCCCTGAATCAACACCCATCCCCGACCCTTCCCTTGAAAGGGAAGGGAGCTTTCTGTGAAAGAAAATACCTGTTTAGAGAGCTCCCCTCCCTTTTGCCGAGCGAAGCGAGGCTAAGGGAGGGGTTGGGGGTGGGTGTGGAGGTAAAGGGAATGTCCGTGGTCGGTCGCGTTCTACGCGATGGGTGCGTTTACTCCTCCCCTAGTTTGAAAAACCGCATGGCGTTCGCCGTTGTCGCCAGGCAGATGTCGTCTACGGATACGCCACGGAGTTCCGCGATTCGTTCTGCCACCCGGATGACGTAAGCGGGCTCATTCCGTTTTCCGCGGTATGGCTCGGGTGCGAGCCATGGCGCATCCGTTTCGACCATCATGCGCTCAATCGGCATACGCTCAATCACCCGATGGACGTGCGCTTCCGGATCATCTGATGCCCGAGGTTTGAACGTGATAATGCCGGTGAAGGAAAGGAAGAGTCCCAGATCTAGCAGACGCTGTGCGAGCATCCAATCGCCCGTGAAGCAGTGAATCACGCCTTGGATCTTCACCCCTTTCTCTTTCTGCTCCGAGAGGATGCGGATGAGATCATCAAACGCATCCCGGCAATGGATGACGATCGGGAGATCGAGCTTCTGCCCGAGTGCAATGTGATCCAAAAAAGCGTCTTTCTGCCTTCGTTTCCCCTCCTCCGGATCCAGACCTTCATCCATGCGGTAGTAATCCAAACCGGTTTCCCCGAGCGCGACCACGCGGGGGCTGGACGTTGCGATCTTTTCCAAGAGCTCGATGCTATATGGCTCTGCGTCACGCGGCTCATCCGGATCCTCGTATGAACTCGTAAAAACGTTCGGGTGATAACCCACGCAGGCGAAGACACCAGAAAACGCCTCTGCCGCTTCAATGGCTCCTCGGGATGTTTTTCCATTCGTTCCCACGGTTACTGTCCACGTATTGGATGCCTGCATACGTGAAAAGACCTCGGAGCGATCCTGATCGTACCCCGGGAAGTGGAAATGGGAATGACTGTCAATGATGCGAGGGATCACAGGAAGATTCCGAATAGTTTTTCAAAGATGATGCTGATGAAACGGACGGTTTTAATATCCGCTAGAAATTCCATGCCGATCGGCTCCATGGACTGTTTCGCGAGCCAGCTTACACCCCCGATGACGACAATCGCCTCAAGGAGACCGAATATTCCGCCCAGGATGCTATTGATTTGTTTGAGAATCGGAAGACGGGTAAAGATCCGAAGAAGATTTTCGGCCGTTCGAAAAAGCCATCCAATCAGAGTATCAACCGTGAGGAAAATGGCGAGAAATGCAATGAGGTGCGCCCACTCCGATCCGATGAAGAGAGAGAGGATGCCGACGAACTTAAAGGAGTACGCCCGGGCAAAAACGAATCCGGCGATCGCGCCGATAACGCGCCCGAACGTTTCAATTGACCCGGCCCTGTATCCATTTGCGATGAAGGCGAGAGAAACGATGATGACGAGAATTTCGATGATGAACATACGGATAAGGGCGTAGGGCGTAGGTTGGGTACGGAAGAGTCCTTATGCATCGTGCCGCTTCTCCATGATCGGACTGACGATGCAGACGAATTCTCCTTTCGTGCTCCCCTTTTGCAGACGCGCGAGTACATCCTGCACGGTCCCGCGGTAATGCGTTTCGAATTTTTTCGTAAGCTCGCGACCGAGGTAGATCATCCGATCTTCCGGAATAGCCTTTGAAAGCTCCATCAATGTTTTTTCAATGCGATGTGTGGACTCGAAGAAGATGCTCGCTTGGGCATCTGTTCCCATGGATGCGAGTGTGGATGCCCGATGCTTTTTTTGCGGGATGAAACCGAGGTAATGGAATCGTTCCATGGGGAATCCGCAAACCGCGATCGCAGATGTGACCGCAGAAGCGCCCGGAATAGTTTCGATAGCGCAACCTGCGGCGTAGGCGGCTTCCACGAGCTTGCCACCGGGATCATTGACATTCGGCGTTCCAGCGTCGCTCACGTAGGCGACTCGCTCACCGTTTTGAATCCGTTCGATCGTTGACGTGATCGAGTGATCCTCGCTGTGTTGATGGAGGGAAATGAGAGGCTTTTTGGGAAGTTCGAGAAGGGAGAGGAGGTGACCGCCGACGCGCGTATCTTCGCACGCCACGGCATCCGCTTCTCGCAGAACGCGAAGCGCTCGGAGCGTAATATCTTCGAGATTACCGATGGGCGTCGCAACGACGGAGAGAATGCCTGACATATTATGAAGAAGGTCTGTATATCCGTATGTCTAAATTCTATATTCCAAATTCCATATTCTCTTTTACGCACCGCGGTCATCCAAGCTTTCCGCGAGCTCGATGAACCAGTCCGAGATTTTCGGGAGCTCGTATGCGCGCTCGATTGATCGTTGGATAAGCTGTTTGGCAAGCGTGGTCACGTAGACGAGCGCACCTGTATCCTGAACGATTTTTCGCAGAATGGCCAGCTCCGCATCCGTGGCATTCGGATTTCCAAAGGCGCGGTCCCAAATGATCCGATCCTCCTCGGATTCGATTCTCCGTTTTGCCTCCCATGCCAACATGGTGAGCTTCC
This sequence comes from uncultured Gammaproteobacteria bacterium, assembly GCA_964638165.1. Taxonomy (GTDB): domain Bacteria; phylum Patescibacteriota; class Patescibacteriia; order 2-12-FULL-60-25; family 2-12-FULL-60-25; genus 2-12-FULL-60-25. The sequence goes on from CAZWYJ010000004.1 coordinate 19,934, forward strand.
CCTCTCGGAGATCCGAGTCAGCATCTTTCCCGGTCTGCTTTGGGTTTCCGAATGTTCCGAGAATATCGTCTTGAATCTGAAACGCGATGCCGAGGGGCTCGGTGGCATCGAGAACCGTTCGTTCAGCCACGTCCATTCCGCCGAAGAGGTATCCCAGGTAGATAGGTCGTCCGATGGAGTAGCGTCCGCTCTTGAGTGTTTGAACCTCGAGGAGCTGTTTCCGAGAAATGCCCCGAGGGAGCACGGACGTGATCACGTCCATGGTCTGCCCGAGAATAACTTCCTCCTTCATGCGACTCCATGCTTTTTCGATGTTCACGCGAATTTCTTCTGGAGCCTCGATGCTGTCGAATGCCCGTTCCGCCCATGTATAGAGGAGATCTCCGGCGAGGATCGCAGAAGACATCCCGTAATGTTCCGCGGAGCCATTCCACTTTTTTCGTGCGTGCTCAGATTCAAAAACCGCGTGAATCGTCGGTCGCCCCCGCCGTTCAGATGACCGATCCATGATGTCATCGTGGACAAGTGCGAAATCGTGAAAGATCTCGAGGGCAATACCGAGCATCATCGCCCGATCTTCGGGAACCCCGCAGGCCGTTGCTGTTCGGATGGCTAAGTATGGTCGCATACGCTTCCCCTTGCGCGTCACCATGTCCGCAACGGATTTCGCCAGTTTTTTGGCATCAATTGTTCGCACGGAAAGGTTTTTTACCTGTTCTGCAATAAATGATTCGAGCGCGGGTTTAAACGAGGCTTGAAAGGCGTCTCGGCTGTTCAAGGGAGGGGTCGGCATAGGAGAGATGGTAACAGCGAAGAAGATGACGTACAACTGTACATGAGCTATTTTCATAAACAGACCCGACCCACCGCTTCAACCAAAAGGCGAAGAAGTGGATCGGGTCATGTATGTGCGCGAGAAGGGAGAGGGACGAGTTATGCCGTGGGCGCGTGATACCCTGCAAGCGTATCCGCTGCCTCGGGATCGGGTCGCGCTTCGTCCTCCGGATCTGCAACCCTCGCCTTTGCGGTTGACGCCCGTAATCGCACGTCGAATGAAGCACCATCATCGGCGAGTTCGCGTGTGACGGCCGCGAGTTCATCTTCGAAATCAAGCGCATCCCGTGGCCTCGTTAATGCGAGCCGAGGCGATTCCATGGGCTGATCCAGCGTCGCGATGAGCTGAGACAGCGCCGTATCCTTCGGCGCGGCCTGCAATGCCGGACGCTCCGACATAAACACTTCGAGCTGCTGTGCCCGTGAAAAATTCCGGATAGCCTGCTCAATGATCGTAAGTGCATGATCGAGCATGGCGCGATACCGTTCCGACGCGCCCACATCCTCTGGTTCAAGCTCACGCTCGACTGCCTCACGCCATGCTTCGTACCGGTCGCAGTGCGCGCAAAAGCTCTCGACCGCCTCGTGGATCATCTCGCCACGTTTAAACAATGGATCATCCCTCAGCTGATTTTCCTTGAGCGATCGTGTCCATTTCCGATCCCGTTTTACCTGCCTATACTTTCGCACACTGATGCAATCGATTGGTACGGCTATGACGATTGTCATGGCGACAACCCACACTACGTGCACCCAGCTGTCCGCCAAGGCGGCCATCAAAGAAACGAAACTTCCAATAGCGACGATAGCGCCCGCTTTTAGATGGATCACTATATTTTCTACTTCTTCTGACATTGAGGGCTCTGCAATCGCCCCCAGCTTCCTTTTCATCCACTTATCAACCAAGGAGGAGGCCTCGCGGATAATGTCCTTATACGAAACCTCATGACTGACCGTTCTCGTGAGCTTTTTCACGTTTTCTCCCTTTCTCGTTTTAAAGGTCCTACGAATATTGTCCGCGGAACCGAAGTCCATCTGTCGCGGATAGGAAAATCTAACAAAATACATTGAATTTGTCAAGTCATTTCGGCATACATACTCGTGCAAAAAGTTCCGCTAAATCCTGATATTGATGCTTAGCACTCTATATGTTAGACTGCTAATACCTGTCTATGATGCTCCCAAATCCCCAGCAATTTACGACAAAGTCGCAAGAAGCGATTCAGTTGGCGCACCGCATTGCAGTCTCCAATGGCCAACCTGCGGTAGATACCGTCCATTTGTTTTCCGCGCTCCTCGAGCAAGAGGATGGCGTGGTGCTTTCAATTCTAAAAAAACTCCAAACGGACATCCCCTTTCTCCGTGGAAATATCGAGCGCATTCTTCAGAATCTTCCCCGTCAGCAAGGCGGTGGTATGAGCGCAAATCAGCTCCTCCTCTCCCAGCCACTTTCGAAGGTATTTGTGGGAGCGGAAAAGGCCGCGCAGCACTTTCGAGACGAGTACATCTCCACGGAGCATTTGCTCCTCGCGCTCGCGGATAGCCAGGATCCCATCGGTGCGCTTCTTTCGCAGTCCGGTGTGACGACGGATGCGATTCTCAAGGCTCTCAAGGACGTTCGAGGAAATACCAAAGTGGATTCTCCGGAACCGGAAACGAAGTATCAAGCGCTCGAAAAGTTCACGCGTGATCTCACGGATTTCGCACGGAAAGGAAAACTTGATCCCGTTATCGGCCGGGATGATGAAATTCGTCGCGTCATCCAGGTGTTGAGCCGGCGAACGAAGAACAATCCCGTGCTCATCGGCGAGGCCGGGACCGGAAAGACGGCGATTGTCGAAGGACTTGCGCAACGTATCATTGACGGAGATGTTCCGGAGACATTGCGTGATCGTCGCATCGTTGCCTTGGATGTGGGCGCGTTAGTTGCCGGAACGAAGTTTCGTGGCGAATTTGAGGAACGGCTGAAGTCCGTCATCAAAGATATCGAATCCGCGCATGGGAATATCCTCCTTTTCGTGGATGAACTTCATACCCTCGTTGGCGCGGGTGCATCCAGCGGAGAATCGGCGCTTGATGCCTCAAATATGTTGAAGCCCGCACTCGCCCGAGGGGAACTCCGGACGATCGGGGCAACGACGCTTAAGGAGTATCAGAAGTACATCGAGAAGGATTCCGCTCTGGAGCGTCGTTTTCAGCCTGTATACGTGGAAGAACCGAGCACGGAGGACACGGTAGCAATTCTTCGAGGGATCAAGGATCGGTACGAGACGCATCACGGTATTCGTATTACGGATAATGCCATTGTGGCCGCGGCCGAGCTCTCCTCTCGCTACATTACGGATCGCTTCCTTCCGGATAAAGCCGTTGACCTCATTGACGAGGCCGCCGCCGCCTTGAAGATGCAGGTTGAATCCCAGCCGGAGGCGCTCGATAAGCTGAAGCGCGAGCAAACCAAGTTGGAAATCGAAAAGCGCGCTCTCTCCAAAGAGGAGGATGAGGAATCAAAGGGTCGTCTCGTCGAAATCGAAAGACGCCTTGCGGAAACCTCGGAGGCTTCGCATCAGCTCGAGCTCACGTGGTCCGCCGAGAAAGAAATTGTTCGCGCAAACGCAGAATGCAAAAAGGAGATTGAGTCACTTAAGAGCCAGGCGGAAATCGCGGAGCGTCGTGGCGATCTCGAGAAGGCCTCCGAGCTTCGCTACGGATCCATTCCGGAACTCACCAAAAAGCTCGCTCAGGGTCAGGTGAAGCTCAAGGATTTGCAGGGAAAACGAGGCTTGCTCAAAGATGCCGTCACCGAGGAGGAGATCGCAACGGTCGTTTCCCGATGGACCGGTATCCCCGCAGGTCGCATGCTCACGAGCGAATCAGAGAAGCTCTCTCGTCTTGAGGAAGAGCTTCACAAGCGCCTCATCGGACAAGAGGAGGCTGTGCACGCGGTCTCGAATGCGCTCCGCCGTTCCCGCGCCGGCATCTCGGAAGAGAAGCGTCCGATCGGGAGCTTCCTTTTCCTCGGTCCAACAGGCGTTGGCAAAACCGAGCTCGCAAAAGCGCTCGCGGAAATCATGTTCAATGACGAGGATGCGATTCTTCGTATTGACATGTCGGAATACATGGAAAAACACTCCGTGTCACGCATGATCGGATCGCCTCCGGGCTACGTAGGGTATGACGAGGGCGGACAGCTGACCGAAAAAGTTCGTCGCCGACCATATGCCGTGATTCTTCTGGATGAAATCGAAAAGGCGCATCCGGATATCTTCAACACGCTCTTGCAAGTCATGGATGACGGGCGATTGACGGATGGCAAGGGGCGTCCGGTTTCATTCAAGAATACGATCATTATCATGACGTCGAACGTAGGATCAGATGTCATTTTGGACTGGGGAACGAAAACCGGAGCGATCGGCTTTAAGAGCGAGTCGGTAAAAGAGGAGCGGGCATCCATGCGCGAACGGATTATGGGAATGCTTCGAGATCACTTTCGTCCGGAGTTCTTGAATCGAATTGATGAAGTCGTGGTCTTCGAGACTCTGGATAAAGAAGAGCTGTCACAGATCGTCGAGCTACAGCTTCAGGCCGTGATCCGGAGATTGCATACGAAGAAAATCACTGTGACATTCACCGACAAGCTTCGCGCCTTCATTGCCGACAAGGGGTATGATCCCACATTCGGCGCTCGACCGCTCAAGCGAGCGATTCAAGAGCACATCCTCGATCCCCTCGCCTTAAAAATCGTCAGCGGAGAAATCATGGAAGGTGCTCATGTAAAAATTGACGCTTTGAAAGGCGTCGTCTCCATCAAAAAGGGATGAAGAGTCGGGCGTTTAGGGCATGAGGGAGATAATGAAGAAATTCGGATGAAATCCCGTAAAGGCCTATTTCCCCAATCCCCTAGAACCTCGTTGCTCCCTCCTCGCCTCAACGAGGGCGTTTCGGACCTGTTTGCGTAAACGTTTTGGTAAAGCCCGAAGTTCCACATCAATCTTATACTTCTTTCGTGCGGCGTTAAGCCACGAGCCCGTTTGTTGCGCCCACGTGTACATAGCCTGACTCGTAACAAAAACACGACCACGCCGAATCAGTCCAAGATCCTTCAGGAAGATGAGTTTGAGCACATCGCTGGCCATCTTGCGTTTTTGGCCGGGCTTTGGCGACTCGAGCAGTGAATCGCTCTGACAAATTTCGATCGCATCCCCTGTTTCGGGGTGAAATCCGTCCACCTCTGCGGTTCCGGAATACCCGTGGACGATGATACGAAAAACATGATCCACGAGATAGCCCGGCGGGAGGAGCTCTTTCTCGCTGGATCTCAAAATGTCGGTATTGCTCATGCTGTTAGCGCAATTGTTTTAGGTCAATTGCTCGCGCGAGCACGAGGAGTTCATCCGTTGTCACGCCGAGGTTGGCATTCATCTGAATAATAAATCTATCTCGATAGAGCATGAGGAATGACGAAGCGATAATATGATCCGCGTCTGACGTTTGGGATGTCGTCATCCATCCCGTTGTATCATCAATCGCAACTTCCCATCGCGCTCCGGACGAATTTTCGTATGGACGGTACGACTGGATAAAGGCCGTGAGTACCGGGAGGCTTTTTGTATCCGTAATCGCAACATTGATTGTCGCATCTCCTTTCATGAATGATTTTTTAAGCGTCGAATACTCGGCGCGCGATCCATCGGGAAGTGGGACTGGATTTTTTTCTTCCACGACCTCACTCGCTTTGAAGTCTTTCAGCGCGCGATCCGGGGGAAGAGCTATGGCAAGGAGTTTTGGATCGAGAGAAGGTGTCACCGTCACGCCGTACCCTCCGGTGGAGGCCTTTGCCCCTTCGGCGGTCTTGGGAGCCTCTGCCGGTTTTATTTCGGGCGCCGGGACGAATGCCCCCGATCGTCCTGTGCAGCCCGCGCCAAAAAACGCCGTCGCGAGAACGATGCTGATGACGGCGATGGCCCTCGGCGTCATAAGTGTTACGAGGTCTTTTTCTTCTTTTTCGTTTTCCCTTTTTTCGGCGTTACCGATACCGGCTTATGAACATCTTCCAATTCCGCTCGAACGACCGACCACTTATTGCGCAAAATTTTCTTCAAATCAGGAAGTTCCGTTTTGGCGATTTGCTTTGTCTTGAGGTAGTAGGCTAATACGCGATCCACGGAATCATCGTACGCGGTCTCCGTGAGTTCTTTTTTCTTCTTGAACTCCATACGAAGCTTCTTTTCTATTTCACGTGCGCGAGATTCAATTCGCTTCGTGACCTGCTTTCCTTCTTTTGACGTAAGGAAGATTCCGGCGGCAATGCCGAAGATCGCCCCGGCGAGAAGGCCTTTACCGAAATGCCCCTTTTTCTTTTTTGGCGCCTTTGGCGCGGGAGATGAGGAAGACATAGATGTGATTGCGGTTAGTATAACATATTCAGCCTTATTCGTGACGCAAGGCGTCAATCGGATTCAAAAAAGCGGCTTTTTTGGCCGGGAAATATCCAAAAACAATACCGATCGTTGCGGAAACGGAAAATGCCAGCAGGATAGCATCCCACGGAACGAGGAATGCCCACGTGCCCTGAATACTTCGGAGAACAAGGACGCCGAGGTACGTAAAGCCCACGCCGAATAGGATTCCCAGTACGCCTCCACTCATTGTCAGGATAATTGCCTCTGCGAGGAATTGTCCGAGAACATCTCCGCGTTTTGCGCCGAGCGCCTTTCGTAAGCCGATTTCCCGCGTGCGTTCCGTGACGGAGACATACATGATATTCATAATCCCGATTCCTCCCACGATGAGCGAGATGGCGGCCACGGAGCCGAGGAGGATTTGGAGAATGAGACCGATCGCCGAAGCATTACGCTGGGCATCCTCCTGACTCGTAACGCGAAAATCATCCTTCGAAAGAAGTCCTTGAGGGTTATCCAAATTGTGCGATTCACGCATGGTAATGCGGATTTGTTCCTTTCCGACATTGATATCGGAGAACGTCATCTTCACGGCCAGAAAATTGTATTTATCAATGCCGTATACCTGTTCCATTGTTGGCGCCGGAATGTAAATTTGCGTATTGACGCTCGAAAAGAAGCGCGTACCTCCCCGCGCCATCACCCCGATGACGCGATAAGAGGTACTTCCGATCTTTATTCGTTGCCCAACGGGTTCTTCAGATCCAAAAAGCTTTTGCGCGACCTCATCTCCAATGACGGCCACGCGCGCGCGCTGAGCCATGTCGTCTTCACTCACGTAACGGCCTTTTGCGACGGTTGAACTGAAGATATCCGGCGCATCCGGCGCCGTTCCGTACACGGAATACATTTTTGTCGTTCCGCCGAAGGTCACGATATCCTGATTGATCACGATCGCCTCGATTGACTTGACCCATGACTTGGATTTCAGGTTGCGATAATCCTTGTACGTTAACGTCTGCTTGATACGCGGATCCGGCCCTCCGGACTTGTCATCATCTCCTTTTCCACTTTGGACGTACACGAGATCCGATCCGAGCGAAGAAACTTGGGACAGAATGAACTGCTCCGCCGCTTTACCGAGAGAGAGCATCATAATGACGGATGCGATGCCGATCACGATCCCGAGCATGGTCATGAACGTCCTTCCTCTTGTTCGCAAGAGGCTCTTGAGCGCGATCGGCAGAAGGTCAAGAGTACGCATACTACTCGTAGCGCAGGGCTTCGATCGGACGAAGCGCTGCAGCCCGCTTTGCGGGAAAATATCCGAAGAAGAGGCCCGTGCCGACGGAAACACCCACGCCCCACAGAATACCTTGAAGCGAGAGAATGAAACGCCAACCTTCCTGATACTGGAGAATGATTTGGATACCAACCCACGTGAGGAAAATGCCGAGCGCGGTTCCGACAATTCCGCCAATCGTCGTGAGCAGAACGGCTTCCATAATGAACTGTGCGCGGATATCCGCTTGCTTTGCGCCGATTGATTTACGTAAACCGATTTCGCGCGTGCGTTCCGTGACGGAAACGTACATGATGTTCATGATCCCGATCCCGCCCACGACGAGCGAGATGGCGGCGACGGCCGTCAAGAATAACTGCAAAACCTGGGTGATCTGCTCCGTCATTTTTATGGTCTCCTCCTGCGTAATCACCCGAAAATCATCTTTGTCCGGATCGTCAATATTATGCAGGTCACGAATAATTTCCTGTGTTCGTGCAACGGCTTCCGGGGCGGGTATCGTCGGCTTGATGATAAATTCCATGATGGTCTCCATGCCGAATGCATCCATGGCAGCGGTATAGGGCATGTAAATCGTTTTATCCATGTCCTGAAGGAAACGCGTCCCCACTTTTTCCGTTACGCCGATGACACGATAATTAAGCGTACCGATTTTTACGGATTTGCCCACGGGCTCATCGGACCCGAAAAGGCGACGCGTGACCTCGGATCCGAGTACGGCAACACGGGCGCGTGAGTCAACTTCATCCTTCGTAAAAAATGTGCCGGAAGTCATATCCATATCGTAAAGCGCCGGTTCATCCTCCGCCGTTGCCCAAATGGAAACAGTCATTGTCTGACCATTCGCCGTAGCCTCGTCCTGTTTCAGGATGATGCCGACCATGTGTTCGACCCATGACTGGCGCTTGAGCGCCTTGTAATCCCGCTCTTTCATGACTTCTCGTGGAACCGTTATCGCGGCGCCCTCCTTATCGAGCGGCTGACCGCTTTCCACGAAGATGAGGTTGGATCCAAAAGAACTGATCTGATCAATAATGTAGAAACGGGCGGACTGCCCGATGGAAAGAACGAGAATCACGGATGCGATCCCAATCACAATTCCGAGCATCGAAAGAAGCGTACGTCCGAGCGTACGTTGCAGACTTCCGACTGAAACGGTTATGAGATCGCGGACCTGCATGGTATCTACTTAAGAATATGCCCGCTATCCGGGCGACGACGCTGAGTAACCTGTTTGTCCGATTCAATGAGGCCGTCATGGATTTTAACGATGCGCTCGGCGTATTCCGCGGTATAGGATTCGTGCGTCACGAGGATGACAGTATGCCCATGGTGCTCATTGAGATGATAGAGGATATCCATGACTTGCTTGCCCGATTTCGAATCCAAAT
>CAZWYJ010000005.1:0-19191 GCA_964638165.1 uncultured Gammaproteobacteria bacterium
GATATCAATTTTTGTCTTATACATGGGCAGAATGAGTTTTTGGGTTCACAGCTTTTAAGGGGTCGGGGATGAGTGTGGAAGTAAGCAGGGAAGGGATGAGTGCAGATAGAGATACGCTGACTTACCGACTCCCGACTTCCGACTCACCCTGCTATACTACTCGTCGTATGACCAAGGGGGGCGACAAAGAACAAAAACGAACACATGATGTCATTGCCGTCGGGAGCGCGGTCGTTGACCATTACATCCGCAGTCATGCGTTTGAGATCAAAAAGGATCCGCACGCGCCGAACGGTTTTGATACCTGCTTCCCTTTTGATAGTAAGGTCGCGGTTCAGGATCTGCAGACGCAAACCGGCGGTGGCGCCACGAATGCCGCGGCGACATTTGGAAACCTCAAAATCAAGAGCGCCGTGATCTGCCGGACCGGGAAAGACATCTACGCCCAGATGGTCCGCGACGATCTCCGCGCGCACCACGTGGACGACGCGTACGTACAGACGGACAAGGAACTTGGAACCGGCCAGAGCATGATTCTGCTCTCCGACATCGGCTCGCGCTCTATCCTCGTGTACCGTGGCGCGAGCGCGGTCATCAATAAACGCGAGATCCCGTGGTCCACGCTTCATCCACGCTGGTTCTACATCACTTCGCTCGCCGGAGACCTCGGACTCCTCTCACTCATCCTCGACCGCGCGGAAGCCTGCGGGGCGAGCGTATTCTGGAACCCCGGGAATGCCGAGCTCGCGAAGGGCATCCATAAACTCGCGCCGCTCATCAAGCGCGTAGACCTCTTTGACGTGAACCGCGAAGAAGCCGGGCAGCTCGCAGAGCAATCGCCACGTCACCTCAAGCGCATCATTGAAACGATCGGGCACTTCCCGAAGATGGGACTCATCGTGAGCGACGGGCCAAAGGGCTGCTACCTCCACACGCGATGCTGTACATGGTATGCGCCCCCGCTCCCGGGCAAACGCGTAAATACTACCGGAGCCGGAGACGCCCTGGGAAGCGGGTTCGTGGCTGGATTCCTCAAGACCTGCGATCTCTCCACTGCCCTCAAAGTCGGCATGCTGAACGCGCTCGGCGTGATCACCCACATGGGAGCCAAAGCTGGACTCCTCACGGAATGGCCGTCGGAAAATGCCCTCAAGCGCATCGCCATCAAGTCCGCGCACCTGCATGAGTAAATCCTCGTTCATCAAACAATTCGTTGACGCGGTAAGCTCGCAACAGCTCACGTTCATTATTTTAATGCTCTTCGCCGGCCTCGTGATCCCGCACGTCTTCGTTCAATTCCATCCGTATAACGGTTTCTTCCTGCAGGTCATCATGTTCTCGACTGGTCTGCGCCTGAACTTCCAGGAGGTATTTGCAGAAACCAGAGATTGGCGAACGCTCTTGCTCGGTAATGGCATGATGATGGTCGGATTGCCGATCCTGATCGCCATTCCGCTCAAAATCTTTGCACCAGAATGGGCGCTCCCCTTCATTATTGCCGCTGCCATGCCCACTGGCATCACCGCGCCCGCGATCATTCAGGTCCTCGGCGGCCGGACTTCCCTCGCGCTCCTCATGGCGGTTTCCACGAATGCCATTGCCCCGCTCACAGTTCCATTCGTGCTCAATTTTCTCGTCGGAGGATCCGTTGCCCTTGATACCACAGACATGATGTGGGAGATCGCAGCCGTCATCGTGGCTCCACTTCTTGTTGCCGGCTTCATCCAAACGCATCTCGGCTCCAAGCGACTTGAAAGAGCAGAGACTGGCATCAAGATCGCCAACCTCTCCGCCTTCGGACTTGTGGTCGCCTCCGTGGCTTCTGCGAGCGCACAGGGGGGAACGAACGGACTTACCGCGATCGGATACGACGGCATGCTCATCGCCGCGCTCATGATGGTGTTCTGGTTCGGTATCGCCTGGCTCACCACGACCGTCCTCACCTGGCGCACGCGCAATGACCGACTCACGATCACGTTCTGCCTCACGTATATGAGCTATGCCATGGGCATTTGGGTGGCGGACACGTTCTTCCCGCAAACCCACATCGCGCCAAAACTCGTCGCGATCGTCATCCTCGTGATGGGACTCTTTCCTGTCTTCAAATGGCTCTTCCCAGAACGTCGTCCTGATCTGCATCGCGCGCATCTGATTGAAAAGGTATAATCGGGGGGTTAAGGAATTAGGCCTTTACGCCTCTAGGGCATTCCCCTAAAGGCCTAAAGGCTTAACCCCTTATTTCCCTATGTCTAATGTTCTCATCGGTTTCAACCCCAAAGGCTTCGCCGACCAAGCGATCGAAATTCTCAAGAAGGCAAAATACAAGGTGACGGTCATGCCATCTTCGCATAATATTGATCAGAAGGATCTGATCAAGGCCGCGAAGGGCAAGGATGCCGTGCTCACGCTCCTCTCGAACCGCATTGATGACGCCTTTTTCAAAGCCGTGGGCCCGCAGCTCAAAATCGTGGCCAACTATGCCGTGGGTTTTGATAATGTAGATCTTGAAGCCGCCAAAAAACACAAGGTGATCGTGACGAATACCCCGAGCGATGTGGTGAACGACAGTGTGGCCGAGCACACCTTCGCGCTCATGATCGCGCTCGCGCATCGCGTGGCTGAAGCGCATGCCTTCACCACGAACGGCGAGTACCAGGGCTGGACTCCGGATCTCTTTCTTGGCATTAACCTCAAAGATCGCACCATCGGCATTATCGGCGCCGGACGCATTGGCGGAGCCGTAGCGGAAAAAGCCTACAAAGGCTTTGGCATGAAGGTTCTCTACAGCGGTTTCGAAAAAAATCCAATGATCGAAAAGTCCGCCAAGGCAACATTCGTTCCCATGGATAAGCTCTTGCGAGAATCGGATATTGTGAGCCTCCATGTTCCGCTCTGCAAGGGAACCTGTCACCTCATTTCCACGCGCGAGTTCAGCCTCATGAAAAAAGGCGCGCTCCTCATCAATACGGCGCGCGGTCCGATCGTGGATGAAAAAGCCCTCTGTCGCGCGCTCAAAACCAAGCGCATCGGCGGAGCCGGCATTGACGTGTTCGAGTGCGAACCCGCCATTGACTGTGACCTCACGGATAATCTGGAACTCCGCGCCATGCCGAATGCCATCCTCACCCCGCACATCGCAAGTGCCACCTACGAAGCGCGCGCGGACATGGCCACGATCGCCGCAAAGAATATCGTTGCGGTGCTCGCAGGCAAGAAGCCGATCAATCCGGCAAAATGATCTAACACCCATCGCACGTAGGGGCGGGGTCTCCCCGCCCTTTTTGATACCTCCTTATTTGTCACCCTGCCCGCCCGCCTCTGGCAGGAGCTTGCGGGAAGGGAAGCTCTACCTCTTGGCGGCATTCGAAAACACCGATTATTGACGAAACCGCCTTTTTCCGGCATACTTTCGGCACAAATGACGGGCCCTTAGCTTAGTTGGTAGAGCGCCTCGTTTGCAACGAGGAGGTCATCGGTTCGAATCCGATAGGGTCCACCAGTAAGAGTCTCTCTGAAAAGAGGGATTTTTTATTTTTGTGCGGAATGCGCTTGTTTACTGTATAAGTTAGCGGTTTTGTTGATGGGTGTGCGGTTCGAACTTTGGAGAGACCATTTGGCTCGTTTGGCGGAATTGTGAAACACAAATGACTTAGATTGGAGAGAAAATACCTTTTGGTTCGTGGTTCGAACTAGTGCTAACTTTAGTATGTAGAACTTTAGTTAGCATATTTATATACTTATAGTTAGCAATAATAGAATTTTTATGAACAAAACCATTTTAGAAAAATTTGGGCAAAAAATTAGAGAAGAGAGGCTGAAACAAGGCCTGTCGCAAGAGGAATTAGCTGCAAAGGCCGGGGTACACAGAACATACATTGGAATGATTGAGCGAGCAGAAAAAAATATCACTCTTGAGAATATAGAAAGGCTTGCATTAGCTTTAAAAATCAGTCTTACAGATATTTTTAAGGATTAAAATATTATGAACATTCATCAGATTCTACTTCAAATCAAAAACGATTTTGATCGGGCAATCACCACTGCGCGATTTAATGGCAATACGTATGCGAATGGAAACAAAGCAAAAGAAGCCTTAATCCGTTCGCAAAAAATCATCAATTTAATACATGAGTTTGTCAAAAATGATTTTGTAAATTGTGGCGTGCCGTCGAAAATGATATTTCCGCCTGTCGGATGCTCAAATCCCGAAATAAAGATAAAGGGATTTTTAAAATCAAAGAATCAAGATGTAACAATCATTCCAAACGAGAGTCAGATTGTTTTGTCTGATACAGATTCGCCAGATAACGAAACAATTCTAAGCGTAAATATTAGAAGTCAACTTAGCAGTTTAGCGAAAAATATTGATACTTTATACGAAAGAACCTTCGCTGAGGCTCTTAATCTACACTTAAGTTACCCTAGGCAATGCCTTGGAGAAGTTTATTTAATACCAACGCATGAGTATGACGACAAAGCAATGTTGCAAAATAAAGTTGCTTTTAAGTCAGTGTCAAAAATTGAAAGTTATATCAAGATGTTTCAGGCAATTAATAATCGTAGAGATGCTGAAAAAGACGGATACAAATATGAAAGAGTTTGCCTATTAATTGTAGATTTTAGAGCAGAAAATCCCAAATTATATAATACTATTGATGAATTAAAAAAAGACGGACTAGTGCCGCAAGATTCAACCGTGACGTTAGAAAATCTTACATCAAACAATATTGCGAAAGATTTACTCGCTGTTTATAGAAGTAGATTTGGTCAAAAATCTATCTCCTAGATAGTCACGTCGTATTTTTTAATTAAAAAATCATCAATTAACATCTTGTCTGTTTCAATATCCAAGAATTGAATTTCTGTTTCGGTAAAATTTGGAATTCCAAACAACTCTATAAAGTTTTTTTGATAACATGGATATCCGCCCTCAATCGACACGCTAGTACGCTTTATGTAATAATCCATTACACAGGAATTTAGTATTTTGCCGAGAATATTTAAGTTAAGTTTTTGTTTAGCGTTCGAAAATAGATCCTCTTTATTTTTTAGATAAATTGCATATCCATTACAAAATAATGCATCTTCTTTGTGTTCTAACAAAAATCTTGGATCAGCGCTAAATGTTGGAGTTAATAGCTTTTCACCAAAAAAATTCAGCCCCTGCGTTCTTGCGAATGCATACCACTCGGGGTATTCAACCTTCCCTTTATCTCTAGTTTGTAGTTCTGACTTTGCTTCTACTAAATATTCATAACAAAATGGATATAGTGATTTGATTTTTTCCTCACTAATTATTTCAACTTTGCCTTTATTATTTTTGTAATAAGGAAAAATTATTCTACGAGAGTTATTATTCAATTCATCTTGAATTTTAAAATCAGAGATTTTTGCAATTGGTTTTGTGATCTCTTTTTCGATTTTATATTTTTTACCATTGTAGGTTTTAAAATAATATCCGTCTTCGGATGTTTTACCGTCTATAAAATATACTGAGTCTTTGCAGGTCGCGATTCCGACTCTAATATCGACAACATCGCCAAGCTTGTCACCGATGGCCTCGATCTTTCTAATATTTGTCTGATCCTCCTGTTTCAACAGCCTCCACTTCTTATTATTTAAATCTTTAAAAAGCATTTTAGAAAATTTTCTATTTTCTAACTCATTCAATCCCTCATAATGGTCAATTCTTTCGTAACCAAAATAATCTTTATCACTCCATTTAAGGATGGTTATGCAGGTATATGTTTGAGCTTCGAAGAGCTTTAAATGATTAAAGTCTAAAACCTTATCAATTAATTTATTTGATTCTAAATATTTTCGCAGGGGAACTGCAGCAAGAGAAGTAAAGTAATTATTTGGTGTGATATAAGCCAAAACACCATCTTTTTTCATTATTTTTATTCCTAACTCGAAAAAGGCAAAGTATAAATTAAAATTACCTGTATTTAAGGTTTTCCAATTAGTATTAAGTTTAGCCCTCAGATCATTATTAAGATCTTGAAATTTAACGTAAGGTGGGTTTCCAACTACAACATCAAATTGTGTGTTAAATAAGCCCACCCAATCAATAGATAAACTATCGCCAGATTTCAGGTTAAACTGAATTTCTTGCTTATCTTCATTATTTTTTAAAGCAAGCAAAGTTAATAAAAGCTTCGCTCTTTGAACACTATACTCGGCGATATCAATACCGAATATATTTTCCTCAATAACATCAATAACTGATTTATTAAATTTTTCTGAAATATGTTCAGCAACTGATATTAGAAAAGCCCCGCACCCACAACTTGGGTCACAAATTCTTTGATCAGAATTTTTTATTGTCTCAGAAACAATGTAATCAGTAATTAGCTTAGGCGTAAAAAAGGCGCCGTTAATATTTTTATCTTCGTTGGGTATTAATAGTTCGAATATATTTACAAAATCTGTGATTTCTTTTGACTGGAATATTCCTTGCAGCTGCTTTTTTAAAGTAGTTACTGGCTCAGAAGTATCTTGAAGAATTTTCTTTACTAAAAAATTCTTATTTACCGCAATATTGTTTTGCTCAATAAACAACTGAACAAGAGCATTTTCTACAACACTTGCTTCGTATTCACCAATAATTTTCAGTAGATCTTTTTTCATAAACACAATCAATTACCCCGCAGCAGAGCTGACGGGGTATCGGAGGACAAGTCTTCGACTTATACTTCGATACCCCATGCGGTAACCGCGCAGCAGAGCTGACGCGGAATAAGCGAGTTTAACATTGCTAACTTTAGTATACAAAAGTTTTTTAATCTTTGCAACCGTTAGTTTGTGTATTTAGATCCTCCACAAATTCCTTCACCATAGCCGTATTATCCTTCAACCAAATGTACCAAAACAAGAATAATTCCTCAGAAAGTCTCCAATACACCCTAAGCCACATCTCCATTTCCGAGTCCAAAACGCTTGAAATTTGCTCAGAATCGGCCATTTCTTCTTCCGACTGATGTGCCAAATATTCATCGAGAGTCATCCTTTTCTTTACCAACCCTTTGGTTTCAGGCTCCAATCGCGTTAATGAGCCCCCACCACATCAAAATCATCCTCACCCGAGGACGATTTTGTATAAGTGGGTTAAGGTGAACCCACGCTTCCCCTCCCCATTCCTCCGTGCAAATATAGCTTCATGCCAGAGTCCGAAGCGCCAGATATGACCAAAGAAGATATCCTCTCCCTCATCCGTGAGGATGAATGGATGATGAATGTTCTGCGTATGGCGGAAGAGCTGGATTTTCCCGATTGGGTGATCGGCGCGGGATTCGTGCGGAACAAGGTCTGGGACTACCTGCACGATATTTCACGGAAAGGCGTGGATACCCATGACATCGACCTCGTGTACTTTGATCCAAAAGGCAATGATCAGAAAACTGACGAGGCCCTGTCGGAAGAACTCAAGCAAAAAACAGGCATACCATGGGAAGTCGTGAATGAATGCTATGCCCATGTTTGGAACAATCTCCCTTCATACCAATCCACCGAGGACGCGCTTTCCCAATGGCCGGAAACAGCGACGGGTATCGGCGTCACGCTAAAAAACGGGGAATTGAAACTGATCGCGCCACACGGGATAGATGACCTCGTGCATTTGATCGTGCGGTCGAGTCCGAAATTCACGCCAGGACTCGAGAGGGTGAAGGAGAGGGCAGAGAAGAAAGGATGGTTCAAAAAGTGGCCGAAGCTCCGACTGGCGGAATGATCCATCTTTCCGAAAAACAGAAAGCACCCGGAGCAGAGAGCACGGAACGAGTGTTCCGGATGCTTTCTGTCGCGGGTGCGGTGAGGAGCGTCGCCTCAATGCCTTCGGGACGCAGCCTCCTCGAGGAGGATCTTCTGGGCATCCACGATGTCCATCCTCGTGGCCTCGAGGGGATCCTTGAGCTCTGGAACTGAAAACGAGCAATTAAACGAGTGCTCCTCTTCGAAGAGCGCCTCGGGAAATACCTCAATCGCGGACTGAAGGCAGAGAAGATCGGGCGAGGACGCCTCTTCGAAGAGCGCCTCGGGAGCCGGGATCGGCGCCGCGTTCCGAGCTTCACGCTCGGCGTTCAAGGCACTCACCGTCCACCGCATGAACGCGCGCTCACGTTCCATCTGAGCGCTATTGTCGGCGCGTTGTTGCTCTGAAATCCGCTCCATGTCCGCGTTGGACTGGTTCTGGCAGTAGACCACCAGAACGACGACGAAGATCCAGGCCGGGGCGTTAACAATACTCGTGATACGAGCAAACCACATGGGATTCCTCCTGTTGTACAAAGGGCAAAACGCCAGAAAAACCGATCGCGCACTATATCGTATTTTTGCTTTTTTGTCAAGAATCCTTGTATTTTCTATAAAAACATTCATTAAAAAGCCATATTCCCTTGACAAAAAGTGCGTTTTTCGATATACCAAGGCCACCTTGCACAAAGAAAGGACCATCGCCATGATGGAAGGAGGATGTGTAGAGACCACGTTCGCCACAGGAAAATCTTGCGACGACCCTACGGTCAAAATGCGCTTCGAGACGTTCCGGGAGCTCAGAGGGCTCATCGGAAGGGCTCATATCCGCCTCTCTGAAAACGAGATCAATCCGGCGGAACAGGAATCGCTCGAACGAGAATCGCCGGGCACGGAGTTCACGGTCCAGATCTCCCTCACGAAACCGTCCCAACGGTATCCCGATGATCATCCGGCACTCAAACTGGTCTTCGTGCATCGTGAGACATTCGAAACGATCGCGTGCATCAATGTCTCCTGCGAGGAGGGGGCATGGACCCTCATCGTGACCTGCTCCGAGGACAATCTCTCTCGCATCCCCGTGATGACCGAGCTCCCTCTGATGGAGTTCGACGGTCGCGACACGTACCGTGAAAATATCTCGAGAGAGGACGCCCTGGCTTTCTGCCACCTGTTCATTGACTACTACCTGTCTCTTCCTCTCCCCGTAGAAATCCCGTGACCCGCGCAACAAGAGCGATCGCCGGGACGTAGAGCGCTTGCGCTTCTACGTCCCGAGCTCTTGACTGGCGCGGGTGTTTTTTATGCCTTTTTGCACTTTTCAGGAAACAGTGTACGATGACTATAGTCGTTCAAACTACTTGCCCTTTCCAAGGAGGATGCATGTCAGCAGCCCAAAGACGTGACCAGTTCCTGCTCGCTTTTCTCTGCGAATTGACCGATGGGGAAACAGCGCGCTCAATACCGACAGAGGGTCTCTCCGTGGCCATTCGAGCCGTGGAGCAGCGCCTCCCCTCCATAGCCAAGCGCTATTCGTACCTCAACGGAAGTTTAAAACTAGAGGCCATCGCCAACGATCTTGCCAATCTTCGAGAACACGGGTTCATCGAGATCCGAGATGACGAGATCCTCCTCACTGAGTCCGGAATTTCCGTGAGTTCCGCATTCGATCTGCCACAGGCATGGGAAGATCTGCTCGACACCGCACGTTCCGCGCTTCAACGCAAAATGGAAAGCGCGTGAAGACATCACGATCCCGTGCGAATGCGACGAACCTTCAGCCTCCAGCCATACCCGCGCTAACAAGAGCATCCGGGACGTACATTCCGCCATTGGCGAAACTACGTCCCACGCTCTTCGTCAGCGCGGGTGTTTTTGTTTGAAAAAGATGCTCGCAAAAGCCCCAGGGCTACGACGTCCGTTTTACGAGCCGCGGGAGGATGATCGGCGTTACGAAGGTCGTGAGGATGATCATCACCACGAGCGTGGCAAAGGCTGCATCATTCACCACGCCTGTCGCTTTCCCGATTGAGGCAAAAATCAAGCCAACTTCTCCGCGCGGAACCATCCCGAACCCGACAATTTTCCAATCCGCTTCTTTCCCGGCAACAAATCCGGAAACGATCTTCCCGATCACCGCCGCAATGGTGAGCACGAGAGCAGCGAAGAGAACTTTTGGATTCGCAAGCGCATTCAAATCCACGCTCATGCCTGTTATGACAAAGAAAACCGGAATGAACCACTGACCAAAATCTTCGATCAGGTGCTCAACGTGATGATCCCGATGGTGTTGCATGGTTTTGCGAAGATTCTCCGTGAGCGCCGCGTCTTGAGAATTCCCGAGAGACGCCTCGATGTCATTCGTGTACGACGGATGAGCGAATCGGCGAAAATGCACAGCGTCGAGCAAGAGTCCTGCGGCGAATGCGCCGACGATCGGCGCCAAGCCGAAGAGCGATCCGATATACGCGTACCCGAAGGCAAAAGCGAGCGCGAGCGCCATCTTCATCCCTATCCCGCTTTGGATGCGGGAGAGAATATCCCCGATCTTTGGCGCAAAAATGCGTCCGAGCACGATAGAGACCGCGAGGAACCCGAACGCCTTGAGCGAGATGATCGCAACCTCCCCCATGCTTACGTGCCCGCTCTGTACCATGCCGTTCACCACCGCGAGAATCAGCAATCCGATCACATCATCAAACACCGCGGCTCCGAGGACGATCTTCGCACTTGGCGTGTGAGATATCTTGAGGTCTTTGAATACCCGCGCCGTGATTCCCACGGATGTTGCGGTCATGGTCGCACCAAGGAAGATCGCGAGGTTCGAGGAGGCATCCGGAAATAGCCACGGGGCTACGACCCATGTCCCCAGCACGAATGGTGCCACAACGCCGACACAGGCGACGAGGAAGGCGCGGATGCCCACCTTCTTCATCTCAGAGAGATTCGACTCCAGTCCCGCCTGAAACAGGAGCACGATCACCGCAAGTTCGCTCACAAAAAGCACGAACTCATTCGTCTTCATGCCATCGAGAAGGTGAAATCCCAAAAGCGCCGGAATGCCGAGCGCGATACCGAGGAGTAATTCTCCGAGCACGGAAACCTGCTTGAAACGCTCTGCGATCGCTCCGGCGATCTTCGCGAGCACTACGAGGATGCCGAGAAACGCCAAAACGAGCGCAGCCTGTCCAGCGTGTCCGCTGGATGAAGCTTCTCCAGATGAGGCAAAAACAGCGAGAGGGAACAAAAAGCCTGTAGTCACGGCGATGACGCTCGCCAATGCAGACTTTGGCATCCGAAACATGGGGTAAAAAGACATAATATGGGAGATATTTTCGAAAAAATCTCTATTGTGATGCGCCCGATAATGTCACGAATGTATATTTTTGGGAAGAGGCTCTCCTTAAACGCACACGGCAGAAAGCTCCTGAGTAGCGGCTTCAAAAAACCATTTCATGGCATTTCTGTTCACATTTTTTCAAAAATATCCATCTCAAACGGATCTGAATAAAATGGATTCCTGGGGCATGGATGACTTCATGAGCAAAAAATCATCCCGCTCCACAAAATGGGAGCGGGATGACATTGATACGCATGACCGAGGGTCTATTCGATTCGTTCTCCAAGCGTCAGGAAACGATCGAAGCCGAAGCCATAGTGCCAGCGATAGCGGGATGTATGGTATAGGAGACCCACAGCCTGAACATTTGTAAAGTCTTTCTCCGTATACGTCAATTCACTCGTGGGAATGTCGAAATTTTCCTCGGTTGGCGTAAAGACCGACCATCGCTTTCCGGCTTCACTGGAAGCCGAGAATTCTTGAATTTGGAAGTACCCGTCCGCAACCACATCCTGCGTATACGCCGCTTCAGAGATGTACCACCGATTCGTACCATCCTCATCATGATTCATGATGGCGAATCGAATCTCGTTCGGCGAACCGCTATTCATATCCGTGAGATCGACGCGAAGCGTAGCCGTTTCAGGCGAATGACCGAACGCGTAGGTCGTTCCGGTCGCGTATCCCGTAAATTGATCTCGGCGCCACACGAGGAACACGTCCGTTTCCGTCGGCGAGCCGCCGTCGCCGTTCCAGATTCGGAAGGCGCCGTTCCGAAGGTGCATGATTGATGTCGGATTCGAGTACGGCGTGAATGATGTTCGATCAGCCTCGGGGATATCGTCGGTCATGGGCAGACGTGCCACGCTCAATCCTCCGTACATCGTCAGCTGGCTCGTTGCGGGAATCGTGTGCCCCGGTTCGGCCGTCTCATCGCGGTACAGCACAGACCCGTCCTCTATCGAAAATGGAACGTACATGCGCTGCGCTCCGGCGTCGGCAACGTAGGAACGCATAGGATCGTACCGTCCATATTCCCACTCATTCTCATCGGCCGTCGGCGTCCCAGGGATCTCTTCGCCGCGGAAGACGACGAAGGCGTTCGATGTTGTACCGGCCGGATCAATGGAGAACGAGAAGACCTCGTCGTCAACATCACCGTCCTCGTCGCGCGCGCGGACAACGATCTGATACGACCCGTATGCCGTTGGCGTTCCGGTGATGAGCGCGGATCCGGAACCGTTCGAGGAAAACGCGAGACCCGGAGGCAAGTCGCCGGCAAGGTGGGTCAATGCAACGTTTCCTTCTCCGCCGGATGCATCAATCTGCGCCGAGAACGTTATGCCGACTTCCCCGTTGAGCGTCTCTACTGTCAGCGCAGGGCGGGTTCCGATGAGTTCGGACGGATCGCGCACGCCGGCCTGAACTTCGCCCCACCAAATGCCCGCATCCCATTTCGGGGCATCATCGCGCGTTTGCGTGAGCAAGCGTTTCGCTCCCCAGTATCCCCAAAACGCATAACCGCTAATATCAACGAACTCCGAAGCCGTACGCCCGCCCATGGCGCTCCAGAGCGCGTACATTTCTTTATACAGATCGCCCATCTGTTCGCTGTCCTGAAAGCTCTCCATGAATCGCATGAAATCAACGTGCGCAGGATTGCTCCAGTCGCCGAATCCCAGCGGCAGGAGATGCTGGCCGCCCTCGTACGCAACGAGCGGGAGACCTTCGGCGGACGCGAGACTCGCGTTCGCACGCCACATGGCGGTCGTGTCGTGGAGGTTGCGCCGGACGACGGCTTTCGTGCGCTCATAGAGATCCGCGGGCCACACGCCGGCTTCTCCGGGCGCATGCGGACCGAATTCATGGAGTGCGTAGATGTCAAACTGCGTATCAGCTCCGAAGTAATTCGTAATTGCGAAGACTTCCGGCAGATTCGGATCAATCTCCTGTGTGGCGTCTATGACTGCCTGATTGAAGGCGGTGCTCGCGGCGAATCCGGCAACAACGTTGATCAGCCTGTCGTCGGACTGATCCATGTTCCGCCATTCGTCCTCAAACGTCTGAAGCGCGAGTCCCTGCAAATATCCGGACCCCCAGGCGTGCTGTTCGCCGATCAGATCAATCTGAGCCACGGGCACGCCAAAGTGCGCCGCGGCAGCCTCTAACGCCTTATTGACCTGTGGCATATATGCGGTTACCGGATTCCAAATTTCATTCGAATATTCAAACCAAACGCGAAGGTTCGGATTGAGACCCGGAGACGTCGGTTCTTCCCCGGCAACAAGCCTGGCGACTTTGCGAATGAGCGCTTCATCCGCCGTGTGCGGAACCTGGATCCAGCAATCTTTCTGAACCGTATTACACAAATCAATAATCCACTCATACGGAAGCCCCACGCGTGAACGGTATGAGGCGATCGGGTAACGATCCCAATCTTCATCGCCCGCGACCGCGCTAAAGCTTCCAAATGCATACTCCGGATTCGCAAGGTCGGATTCGGTCGTCCCCGCCGGGTTTGGATTCCCTTCACCCTCGTTAATCCTCGTCCATGCCATGAGCCGAAGTACTCCTGAAGTTTCCTCGCGAAGGTGTTCGAGGTAGCGCGGATGCCAGAACGGTTCGGGTTCACCAGGGGCTGGCTCAAGACTGCCGACAATATGCCCCGGATCAAGATCCGAAGAAGGCGTTAGATCCAACCCCGCGCCGTCGTATGCGGGCGCCCATAGCTTCATGTTTCGGACATGGTCGCTCGGATCCGATGACCGCACCCAAACCATTGGATGTTTATTGCTGTAAATTTTGAGCACGAGTCTATGCGGTTCGCTCCGAAGCATCTGGTACCCAATGCCATTCGACTCAGATGTATCAAGTTCAACCTCTCCCGTTCCCTCCCACGTAAGAACGTATACGCCTTGCAAATACGTTTGCTCTGAGGAATCTGATGTTGAACTCGTCGTTTCTCCGGTTATGAGTCCCGGCCCCATCCGCATCTGCGTATTCGCCGGGAGCGCGAGCGGCCATCCGTTCTCATCAACTTGGACGGTCGTGGCATGCTGGATCGTGGACGTCGTGTCCCCATTGCCCAAAATCCATGCCTCTGCGCTACGGAGCATATTTGCAAACACCCAAGCCCTTGATCCATCAAGGTCGGCATTCGTTTGCAGTCCCGGCAGGCTCGACTTGCTCAACGCGATCTCCCACGTCGCGGACTCGTTCGCGATCGTAATCGCGATCGTGGAGGTCGCCGCGTTCCCCGCCGCATCCGTTGCGACCGCGGAAAGCGTATGCTCGCCGTTCCCGTAGAGCGACGTATTCAGCGCGTGCGCATACGGCGCCGATGCGTCCGTCGCGAGGAGCGTGCCGTCGATCCAGAAACGAACGTGAGAGACGGCATCGTTATCGCTCGCTGTGGCCGCGATCGAGATCGTGCTCGTGACCGTGGCTCCGTCGAGCGGCGTACTGAAGGCGACCTCTGGAATGCCGGAGTTCGCATTGTAGAGATCCAGATCCGACTGATCCACTGTGCCATCATGATTGAAGTCTCCCTGCTCCCACCACATACCTGTCTGGCCAAAATGTGACTGAATGATCGCCAAATCTGCGGCATCAACCGTCCCGCTAAGGTCCGCATCGCCCGGAGTCATGACAAGTGAAAGAAGGGCGTCCCACTTTTGACTGCCAGGATCTGTCTCCGCGTTCGTCAATGCGCCCCAGAACCCCCATTCGCCCGATGACATGGCCATCGTATAATAGTTAAACAGCGCATTTTCTCCTGCGGCATCATTCCATGCCTGAAGAGCGCTTCTCGTAAGATCGTACATCCGAGGATCGTCTTGGGCCGCAAGCTTTAAATCGTAATGCGAATTCCCAAAAAGCCCCTGTCCGCCTTCATATGCGGTCATTTCAAGCTGAAATGCGTCAGCGATCGCCTTGCCCGCCTCCGTCCACGGCGTTGCCCGGTTCGTGATTGATGCATTCAGATTTGCGAAGAGGCTCGTGAGCTGTTCGGATTGAGTCGTTCCCAAAATCGGCACTTCAGCATCATCATCGCCCAAGTCATCAATGTAAGGAGCATACGAGAGCACGTCTATGTACTGATTCACTTCACCATACGCTTCCTGCAGAAAGTTCAACGTCCCGTCCGAGGCGCCCGCCGCCTGACCAGCGAAGACAATTTTTACGGCATCAGGGTCGCTCGCAAAAACCGTTTTGAATATTTCGCCATTACGCCACACCATAATTCCGTTATATTGGGCGGCCTTGGCCCACGGATTCTCCTCATCCCATGCAAAGGAGGGGTTAGCAAGCGCTGCAGCGCCCATTGCGCTCGTCGGTACGGTATGCGAGCACGTCTTCTCGTATTGCGGAGGATTGTAGAAACGATCATCTGGCATGCCATTTGCCATACAGAATAATTCATCGGTATTCGTAAACGCATAGTTCCACGTTTCATTCCCGTACTCGACGTACAGTTTTAGATTCGGATCGAGCGCGACCGCGCCTTCAGGCGGATTCCCTGGAGCGCTTGGGTCGCAGATCACGCTGTCATCCATGCTCCCAGGTTCTCCGTAGCGGAACAGGCGCGCGAGCTTACAGACAAACTGATCGTTCGCGAACGTGGGGACGTTGATCCACACGTCTTTTCCGGACTCATTCGCAAGGGCGATAATCTCCTCATACGGCATCCCGTTCGCCTTCGCGCTACTGAATGCCTGTGGCCATGACCGTTCTGACCAATGCATCATCTGCGTTCCATTCGTCTTGAGTGCGTCCATCATCCGAAGCGTTGAGAATGGCTGGAGACGGCGGAGGTACTTCGTTCTGAACGTATTGCCGGGTTCATACTCCGATGCTGGAGAGATGATATGAAGATTCGAAACCGATGGCGTCATGGTCAAGCCAATATTCCAGCCCGCAACGTAATCAAGCGTGCCCGTTGTATGCCCTCCGGAAGACTCTGTGACGTAGAAGGCCCCATCATCAATGCCACTAAACTCCACAGAACCCGCGCCGTCCCACGTTACCGTATATGCCCCGCTCGGATACGGAGACCACATGCCCGCCCCAGCGGGAACCGTCGGATATCCCAAAGCATCAACCGGCGCCGGGCCATCCTCTCCGATCGGACTCAAACAGACCGAATCGGCATTCGAACAGAACATGCGCGCCATGTCCACGTATGGAGCGGCATCCGTCCAGTAGTTCAAGTCCGTCAAATTCATGCCAATATTGTATTCGCTTAATGCGATTGACATCCCGGAGTCAATTATCGTCGTGATCGTGCTCGTCGCCGCGTTCCCCGACGCATCCGTTGCGACGGCGGAGAGCGTATGCGTTCCCGTCGCGTAGAGCGGCGTATTCAGCACATACGCATACGGCGCCGATGCGTCCGTCGCGAGGAGCGTTCCGTCGATCCAGAAACGAACGTGAGAGACGGCATCATTATCGCTTGCGGATGCGGCGAGCGTCACGGATCCCGTTACCGTCGCCCCGGATGCGGGATTCGTGAATGTAACAGAAGGCGATGTCGTATCGGACGACGCACAGACCCCTCTTCCTTCAATGTCGCAGTCATCCCCCCGCCCTTCGATCACATCAACGAGACGCTGTCCGAAGAGCGGCGCGGCCATGACCGCGAACGGCGAATGGTTCGGGTGGGAATCCCCGGCGGATGCGGCGTATGCCGGAAGGAGCACATTCCCGCCTTCAGTCTCAAGCTCGAAGAAATCCCACACGAAGATATTGTCGCCGGGCTCGTCCCATTCGTCCGTGACCCACTCCACGAAATTCCGCGCGCGCTCCGCCTCCTGGGCATTCGTATTCGCGGCGACATTCGCGGCGAGCGTCCACACGATAAACCGGTTATTCGGAAATTCGTGCATCTTCTCTTTCAGGGCATTGTACTGGAGGCGATAGTTCTCGTCGGTCATCGCGCCAGAGGCCACGTTCGGGGATCCTGTGTCCGGAGAGATATTGGCCCCAGGATAGCAATGCTTCCAGATGATGACGTCGTAGTCGTCGGTCAGCATTTCGAGCGTGGGCTCTTCAAGGTAGGCAGTCTCTCCGGCGTGATTCACCCAGATGTTCCAGTAGTCGTACGCGTAGTTTTGCCAGCCGTATGGGGAACTCTTCGGAAAACTCTGCTCTGTGATTGCGTATGACGTGTCATTCGCCGCGTTGTACGACGAAACCCAGCCATCAACGCCGCCGTTCCAGATCACGTCGCCCGTGCTGTGGTGAAGGTAGATGGCGCGCGCATTCGTTGGCAAAGCTCCGGCGGAAGGCGGGGGCGTTCGGAACATGTAATCTTGAGTTACCGTGGTATTTCCCAAAGCATCGGAAGATACGATGCGAAAATGGTAGAGCGTGCCCGAAGAAAGGTTCGTTAAGACAATTGAATGTGAGGTTCCGCTCGCGAGAGATGAGGATGTACTTCCATAAGACACCGTTGTTCCGTATTGGACAGTAGACGTTGAAGCTTCATCCGTGATCCATGCGATCGTCGCAGATGTCATTAACGTCGAGGATGCGAGACTCGAAATAACAGGCGGATTCGTATCCGGAATCGCAATGGTCGTGATCGCGCTATGACGCCGAGAAATATTCCCCGCAAGATCTTTTGCCCAAAGATTGAGCGTCCTCGTCCCCTCTTCCGAAAATACGTAGAAAGACGGCGCCGAAGATGACCAACCGATCGCCGTTGGTGACGGCGTCGTACTTGACTCCGACAGGTAGTACCCGGTCACGGCGACATTGTCCGTGGCGCTCAAGGAAGCGATGGAAACGGTGAGCGAGGGCGAAGTGTCAGGAAGCGTGAATGCAGAAATAATCGGGGCCGTAGAATCTTCAGGAGCCTCCTCGGACAGCATCATGAAGGAATAGTCTCCTGTCGTTGCAATATTTCCATAAGCATCCCTACAGGTAATGCGGAAATGATATACGGTGCCGGCTATCAAACCCATAAGCGTCATGGAATGCGTAACCGCCAACGTTTCCGAAGACGATGCGCTTCCATACGAGATTGTGGTTCCGTATTGGACGGTGGACGTTGAAGCTTCATCCGTGACCCACGTGATCGTGGCGGTATCCATTGAAGTTGAGGATGCAACCAGAGAAATCACAGGCGGGATGGAATCCATGAGCGCAATCATCACGCTCGCTTGCGCACGCCCCGAGATATTTCCGGCTCCATCCTTAGCCCACAAGTAGAGCGTTCTCGTCCCCTCGTCCGGAAAAATATACGAGGAAGGCGCAGAAGACGACCATCCGAGTGCCGATCCCGATGGCGTCGTATTGGACTCCGAAAGGTAATATCCTGTCACAGCGACATTATCCGTTGCACTCAAGGAAACGATAGAGATCGTAAGAGAATGCGATGTGGCAGGAAGCGCGAATGCCGTAATCGTTGGAGCCGTTACGTCCGCCACCGGAGTCGGAGACCCTCCGCCTCCGCCTCCACCACCTCCGCCACCTCCACCACCTCCACCACCTCCACCACCTCCACCGCTACTCCCTGCTCCGCTTCCCGCTGATGGCGTTCCTACAGATCCCTGCTGCGCAGAAGATCCCGTTCCCCCGCTACCATCTACGACCGGCGTCTCAGGCGCATGCGCGGAAGATGAAGATCCTGTGGCCGGCGCATCCGGAAATGTAATTGACCCGGAAGGCAATACTCCAATTCGATCCGCTCGAGCGATCTTTCTCAAGTCCTCCATACTCTGAATGTGAGACTTTGCAATAGATCCGTTCTCAGATTTTAAAACGTATACCTTTGAATCGCCCTCATATCGAAAAGTAAAGGAGAGGGGGACGTGTTCAAGGCCCTTGATCGTCTCGATCCTCTTTTGAAACTTCGCCATCACCTCTTCCGTAACATCCTCAACCTGATCGAACGTAAAACCGAGCGACGTGAAGGCAGCTTCATCTTCAAATGGGTACGCGATGCCGTCTTCAAGGAGATACACCCGCGGATCGGATGTTATTTTGACGATCGAATTGTTCTCAAAAGTTCTTCGTGGCCCCCAAGGGAGAAAATTCAAAGGATCATCAGGAATAGAATCAATTTCATACTGCTCAAGAAAGACGACATCGCTCCAGCC
>CAZWYJ010000005.1:19201-27753 GCA_964638165.1 uncultured Gammaproteobacteria bacterium
TGAGAAAAGTAGACATCTGGATTAAAAATCGGTCGTTTTTGGCACGCGTCCGTCACATAGAAGACCGTTGAGACCGAAGGTGAACGATACGGTTGCCTCGGATCAGCTACGCATGGGGATCCCGGCGGTGTCCGATAGGCCATTGCTGGCTGAAGCGGGAGCAAAACAGCCAAAAGCAAGCACTCCGCGACTCCAACCCATCGAAGCAGGGCTCTTAAAAAATAACGCTGAAAAATATGAGAAGACATATATCCTTATGATTAGCAGTATAACGTAAAAAAGGCGTGATTCTAAAAAAACCTTATTTGCTACATAAAAGCAAAAAAGGACATGTTTACAACCTGTGAATAACAAAAAATATCTCTTTGGTTGTTGCATGAACCTTCGTGCAATGAAATTGACGTGGAATAAAACGGCCTGGCATAAATATTGACCGAGTATGGAGTCCAAAAACACCTTCTTGTCACCCTTCGCTTCGCTCAGGGAGACAAGAGATATTCCGTTCAAACGAGAACGATCACGCAAATCGCGCTGTACCATCAAAGGAATCTTGAATTCTTGAGGTCAACATCACTATCGGATCGAAATAAGGGGGTCAAAAACAATTCATATTTTTATGCCTCAACCAAGCAAAAAAATAGACACTCTTTCGGTCTGGCGCTCATACGGGGCTTTGTGGTACGGTTTTTCGTAAGAAAGACCCATATGCCCCGCATTGAGCCCATTCTCCGCTCCATCGGCTTCACGGAAAGTGAGGTCAAAACGTATCTTTTTGCGCTCTCCGGAGGTCCGCAATCCGCCATTGATCTTTCTCGGCAAACCGGACTCTCACGACAAGCCGTTTACATCGCTATTGAGAGCCTGGCGCAACGAGGGCTCATGACATCCGTCCAACGTGAAAGTCGAACCGTTTTCATGGCAGAGCCTCCCAAAGCTCTCCTCTCATACGCCAGAAGGCAAGAGGAAGACGTCCGCAAACGTCTCGCGGATCTAGAGCAATGCATTCCAACGCTGGAACTTCAGACCGGAGGCGAGCGCCCAGTCGTGAAGATGTACGAGGGCAAGGAGGGCATTCGCGCCATCACGCAACAGACGGACAGCTTGTATGAAGCGGACATGTATGAGATGACAGACATTCATGCCATGCTCGAAGTCCTTACGGATGAAGATCTCCTCCCATATCGCGATTCCATTCGCACGCAAAAACATCATATCTCCTCCATTCTTGCGAATAAAATTCGACCGGCTCCGGAAGGCATTCCCGTGTCCCGCATGTACCTCCCTCCGGAGGGAAGTGATTTCAAAAGTCACATGCAGATCGTAGGAAACTACGTTACATTCATCACTTTCGTGGGCAAACTGCACTCGATCGTTATTGAGAGTAAGCCCGTTGCCGATCTCATGCGCATCCTCATGCACTACGCGCGAAAAGGGCTTCGCGCAGAATCCGTTCCACTCAAAAAAACGCAGGCGACTGATGAAAAAAATCCCTGCATCGAGCGCCTAAGGTGTTAGGTCATAAGGCCTTTAGGGAACTGTGGGAGATAATGAAAAAATTCGGGCGGAGTCCCTTAAAGGCCTAAAGGCTTAATTCCTTAAGGGTTTTTTATTTGCCGTTTTTGAACGAGTCGCTATACTGACAAGTACAGATTCATTACTACTCTATATGCGACTATCAACACTTATCGTAGCAGGTGTCATGCTCATCCTCGTCGGAGCCGGTTGCTCAAAAAAGCAAACATCGTCAGATCAAATACAAAATTCTTCCGATCCGACGGGAACCGCGGAACAGCAGTCCGTCACATTTGAGAATCCGGACGCGTCTCTCGCCTATACAATGGACGAAGTGGGCGCGCATGCCACGTCCACGGACTGCTGGTTCGTTATCGGAGAAAACGTGTACGACGTCTCGAATGCTGGCACGAAGCACCCGGGGGGAGACGCGCTGTATGAAGGATGCGGAAAAGACGCCTCAGCGCTTTTCGAGACGCGACCCATGGGATCCGGGACGCCCCATTCTGAAAAAGCCAGAGGGTATCTCAAAAGCTACGAGATCGGCGCGCTCGCAAAATAGGGCTCCATGCACCACCTCCTTCCTTGGCTCATCGGCATCCTCTTGTTCGAGGTGGCGCTCTATTTTCACTGGCGTCTGGATTTCGTTTTCGTCGTGACGATCTTTCTCATCATCATATTCCGATGGCTTCAAAAACAGGCGGAGCCATTGCCAAAGGAGCAGCAAGAAAACGCCCCTTCGCCCAAAGACACATGCGGATTTCAAGAGGAATTCCTCCGCGAAAAACCTCCTGACGTCAAAAATCGCTTCAGAGAATAAAAGCCGTCCCGTAAGAGAAATTTCTCAAAAACGGGACGGTTTTTTCGTTTTCATCGAAACCTACCTACTCTCGAGTCGCGCAATTCGCTCCTCGATGGGCGGATGAGTGGAAAACAGTCGCTGGATCAAAGAGGAACGAAACGGATTGACGATGAAGAGGTGCGCCGTTGCCTCGTGTTTTGGATCGCCCACAAGGTTCATACGACGTGCCGCGTTCTCCAGCTTTCGCAGTGCCGATGCGAGCGTCCGTGCATCCGCATACTCGGAACCACGATCATCCGCACCATATTCCCGAGACCGCGAAATCGCAAACTGAATCATCGTGGCGACGATGGGCGTAAGGATAACCATCACGAGCATGGCGAGAGGATTCGAACCTTCACGATCGCGACTGCCACCGAAGAACATCGCCATATTCGCAAGGGAAGAGATCACTCCGGCGAGCGTGGCCGCAACGCACGAGATGAGAATATCATGATTCTTGATATGCCCCATTTCATGTGCGAGAACCGCTCGGAGCTCTTGCTCGTCCAGTATCTGCATGAGCGACGGCGAAACCGCCACCACGGCATGCGAGGGATTTCGTCCGGTGGCGAAGGCATTCGGTCCGGGCATTCCGTGGACGACGGCCACGCGAGGCATCGGCAAGCTCGCGCGCATCGCAAGATCCCGAACGATCCCCTGCAATCGCGGCTCCTCATTCGGCTCGAGCGTTTTTGCTCCATACATTTGCAACACAAAACGGTCCGAAAACCAGTACGAACCCACATTCATGATGATTGCGAAAATGAGAGCGATCCACACGCCTTCCTGCCCGCCGAAATACTGACCAAATCCAAGAATAAGGCCAGTCAGAAGACCGAGAAGAAGCGTTGTTTTGAGGGCGTTGAACATAGATATAGGTCCGTATGTCCGTAAGTCCGTGGGTCTATAGGTCGAAAAGCATCAGGAAGATCAACCTACGGACTTACGGACTTACGGACTTACGGACTTACCCAGAGGCTACGAGATCGCCACGGTAACGTCAAGTAACGTAGACGGAGACCGCCTTGCTCCCTCTCTTCGTCCAACCTATACTCTTTCCTGTATGAAACGCTCGTGGACAGTCTTTCTCTTCGTTGCCCTCGGAGCATTTGCCATGGGAATCGGTGTCATTCCTTTTCTCGTGCTCGCGAACCAAGATCGCGACGCCCTGAATCTCGAGCTCCATAAGACTAAAGCGACCGCCGAACAGATCGTTGAAGAAAAGGAAAGGATTGCAAAACAGGCGAATCAGAAAGTCCTCGATGCGAATTCAGAAATTCAGCGCGCCCAAGCCCTCCTGGACGGACTCCGGGAAGACCAACGGCTAATAACGCTTGCGGATCAAATCCCCCAGCCAAAGCCGCGCGACCTCGCACGATGGACATCCGTGGTATCGCTCACGCTCGGCGTCCAATTTTCCATCCCGCAAGGAAGCTATGTTGATATGGACGAAAAAACCGGGATTGCCGTTGCCAAAGGATCGGCAACATCTTCCGCCAACCCATTCACCCGATGGATGGAAGTCACTCCGTATGACCAAAATCGGCGCGATGCACTCGCGGCATCTCTCTCTTCCGCCAAAGAGCAGAACCTTTTGATCCGCGGGCGCCTCTTCAAGGGAGCGATTGGCACGCTCAGCGATGATTCGCGGGGCATGTATCTGGAAGCTCGTGAATCCGGAACGAGCACGCACCTCATCTGGATTCGTGATATTGATACGCTCGAACGTAAAGGCACCCTCAATACGCTCCTCGGAACATTCGTGATCCAACCACCGGTGTAATCTACAGACCGTCCGTTGACACCCATGCGATCACGAACTTCGCATAAACAAAAAAGAAACAACAGCGATGCGCGCATCCGCACGCTCCTTTTATGGTATGCGCGACACGGCCGAGACCTTCCGTGGCGCCGGACGCGAGACCCGTACGCGATCTGCGTGAGCGAGATCATGCTGCAACAGACGAACGTCGCGCGCGTCATTCCATTCTTCGAGCGGTGGGTGGAGACCTTTCCGGACTGGGAATCGCTCGCACGAGCAAAAATGCCTACGCTGATCCGCGCGTGGTCGGGCCTTGGCTACAATCGTCGCGCACTCTACCTGCGCGACGCCGCTCGAACTGTGTGCGAACGAGGCGTCCCGAAGGACGAGGCGGGCTGGCGTACCCTCAAAGGAATCGGCCCGTATGCCGCGGCCGCGATCCACACATTTGTGACTCAAGAACCCGCAATGGCCGTGGATACGAACGTGCGTCGGGTCATCGGACGCCTCATACTCCGAAAAACATACCCAACCCTCCATGATGACAAGGCTGTTCAGCGCGCGCTCCGGCGGATCCTGCAACGCAAAAGGGACTGGAAAGCGCTTCATGCCATCATGGATCTCGGGGCCATGATCTGCCAGGCACGCAAGCCCAAATGCGAGGCATGTCCATTGCGCGCATCCTGCGTCTCTGCGACATCCTTTCTGTCTTCTCGCGCACCTCAACCAAAAATCATCCGCGCGAAAGAGCACATTTATCCGGGGAAAAAATATCCGGATCGCATCTATCGAGGGCGCATGCTTCGCGCGCTTCAACAAACGTCGCGCATTTCCATTCGCGCGATCGGAAAAATCATTGACGATTCCTATCATGAGGCAACGGATCATCCGTGGATCCTGCGAATGATTCATCGCATGCAACGCGACGGACTGATTGAAATAAAAAATCAAAACATCATGCTCCCCGTATCGTAAAAGTTATCCACATCTCATTCTTTTTTTCATTACCCATGCAAACGTCTCCGCGACGTTCTTTTTTTTTTAAAATGTTTTTCTTTTTTTCTTCGCATGCAAAAAAAGAAAAGTTTTTTTATGAATGACGCACGATGAAAGTCGCATTTTATTGCGAAGATTAGAGAAAAAAAATTATCTCACATGAATTTCGTCTGCGTAGACGCGCAAAAAAAATAAAAATATCTTTTCTTCTCTCGTGAAGAAGGTTTGCGACGCAAAAAAATATTTTTGCACGAAAAAAAATCCTTGACGTGCAAAAAGTATGCTATACTACGTTTTGTAATCGCACACCCAGATCGCGATCTACGCTTATCAAATCTAAAAGGAGGTGATCATTCATGCCAGCAAAAAAGAAGAAGGCCGTGAAGAAGACCACGAAGAAGACCACGAAGAAGAAGGCGACCAAGAAGCCAGCAAAGAAGCGAAAGGCCGCTAAGAAGCGAAAGTAAGAAATTCCCCCGAGTCATATCGGGGGTTTTCTTTTTTTCATCATCGTTTCAAATTTTTTATACTACGGGTTCATGAAAACACGGTCCTTTCCGATGTACACACTCTCCGTGTGAAAGAGAGGAGAAACGAAAACCGCCCTGCATGCCAGACTGGAGTAACCAGTTGCATGCAGGGCGATCCGATCGCGTTAAACGCGACTAAGGCCAAAGAGCCTGCCTTGAGCGGAGCCGAAGGATCGGAGCGCTCAAATCGCTCGGAAGGCCACGGCGAGAGCGCTGCCGCCGAGCCACCTGCCGAGGACCCCAGCCAGGCCGAACTTGCAGTTCGACTCGTCCCGGTATAAGTACGGGGCGAAAAGGATCCTTTACCTAAGCCGCCTTTTTCAATAGGCTCTTAGAACCCCATCTTCCCCTGTTCCGGCGTATGCGCACGCACACTGATCCTTCCGAACTCTCCGTCATACCCGGGGAGGCGATCTACCTCTCCGCGGCGAACCGCCATGATTGCCTGCACGATCTCAGGAGGAGTATATGGAGCGAGCTCAGCCTCCGAGAGATCCAGAAGAATGCCGAATTCCGTCCGATTATCACTGCAGAGACGGTCAAAGGCCACTCGAACGCGCTTGGATGATGCGCCCACGCCGTACACGGAACCGATCAGGTCTGCAAGTGGCGTGATAGACCGGTACGGCACCATGCCGGACGGAACTGACGTACCGGGCGCACGATCCGCAAGCGTAGCCACGCGATTCAGAACGCCGATCGTCAGCGACTTTCCGCACTTCGGACACATGCCTCCGCGACGCTTCGTTTCTTCCGGCTCGCACCAGAATCCGCACGCACGATGACCGTCCGCGTGATACTTCCCCTCTTCCGGAAAAAACTCGATCGTTTCGATAAAACGCTTCGTGTCATGCGTCGTCAGAATGTCGTACAGCTCATCATACGAGGGAACGGACATCTCAAACACATTCGCTTCGCGCCCTAGCTTATCCAGCGAGTGCGCGTCGGAGTTGGAAACGAGGAAGAGGTGATCGAGCGCAGAGAGGCGACGATTCATCTCCGGATCGGAAGAAAGACCCGTTTCAATGGCATAAATCTTTGATGCGAGTTCGCCAAAACACTCTTCGAGCGAATCAAATCCGGATTGCGAACCGAAAATGGCATACCACGGCGTCCAAATATGCGCCGGGATCAAAAGAATACGAGGATCAATATCCAAAAGAATGCCAAAGAGGACTTCGGAGTCCACGCCGAGAATCGGACGGCCGTCTGATTTGAGATTGCACCCGCGCTTTTCCAATTCCTCAATGAGACGATCAACGGATTCGAGCGTTGGGAAAAGGACAACGTGATGCACGCGGCGTGTTTTTCCTCCACGCTTGTACACGCATGAAAGCTCCGTGGAAAGGAGAAAACGCGTTTTGCTCGATCCGTCCGCGAGCATGAATGCCCCGCCTTTTTCGTGAACGAGCATCTCGCCCACATGCGCGCGCCAACCCGGATGCGTGATATCCGCGGTTCCGACAAGATCAATTCCCTTCCTCTCGCATGCCTTCGCGATATTCGGAATCGTCAGTTCCTTTGAACATGCCCTTGAGTACTTCGAATGGAGATGGAAATCCGTGATGACACGCATAGATTCGCTCTCAGCTTACGACGAGAAGCGTTTTGGGGCAAACGACGGGAACACCCATCCCCAACCCTTCCCTGGGTACAGGGAAGGGTTGGGGATGGGTGTTGAAAAATTACCTCCCGATCAAAATCAAGATATTTGCCTCACTCGGCCGTTCCGTAACAGGAACCGTGGATGTGACCGACCCATTCGTTGGCTCAAGCAAAGCCTCCACGATTGGCATGGCCCCGCCTCCTGTCAGATCAATAATCTGCGTTCCAACGTACACCGCTCCGGCATCACCGATCTTCGTGACGACGAACCCGGCCTCCGTCAAAGTCTGCTTGAGCTTCCCGGCTTCTCCATTCTTACGTGAGCCATTGCGAATCTCAATCGTCGTGGACGCCCGAAGCTGATCAATGGAGAGGGCTGACGAGGTTTCATCCCCCTGCTCCGAGGGATCCTCCTCCGAAAGACGGACAAGCGGAGTAGCCGTGGCCACGGCCACAATCCGATCAATTTGCTCAGAGTAAATAATCGCTCGATCCTTCCAGATCAAAACCTTATCGCCCTGCTGTGCATCTTTATAGAAATCCGGGTTCTTTTGACGCACGAGATCAATATTATTGATCGTGTAGACACGCGGAGCCTCTTTTTCCGTAATCAGAATGTGCTTCCCGACCCGCTCCGTAAGCGAACCGCTCGGCTGCGCCACCGCCTGACCCGAAGGCGCGGCTTCCCCCGAAGGCATTTCTATTTTTTGATATCCGCCCCTTCCGGTAATCATCAAATATACGGCACTCGCGGCCATAATAATGATGAGGACGAAAATGAAAATCGGCTTTTTAGACGAACGGTCTTCGAGAACGATCGTTCTCATACCCGTCCGACTACCCCTCTTTTTCTGTGTCATATATTTCTTCAACAAGTATAACACGAATCGCAGGCAGTATCAGGTGTTCAGGTCATCAGGTTGTCACGTCATCAAGTATTCAGGTTCTCGAACTTGGGCGTACCCGCCTAACAACCTGATGACCTGATGACCTGAGTAAATATCCCGTCTTCCCCATGTTGTCCACATACCTAAAAAGCTTCATAGAGCAAAAAAATATTCCTCAATGCCTCATTTGACGTACAAGACATTCTATCAAGTCAGATGCTGAAAACATAAAGAAAGACGGGATGAAGAAACGCTCTCGTCGCATGTCGCTCATGCATCGAACGAGGCCGGATGCAAAACGCCACGCCCATCATGCCGCTGCATCCGTCTGCGAGAGGTAATGGAAAACATTTTATCGCTTAAGTTAGACACCACCAGCAAGCTGGTGGCTTAATGAGTGGGAACTGCCCCAGGGG
>CAZWYJ010000006.1:0-21954 GCA_964638165.1 uncultured Gammaproteobacteria bacterium
CCTTTATGATTTGAAGGGGCTTTTATAATTTCAAGTCTATTCATCATAGATATGCAAAACGAGAAAACCTTTGAGAATTTTACGAATAAATATCAAGTACAAAAAACGTTGCGATTTGGGTTAAAGCCGGTTGGAAAAACGCTTGAGAATATGCGCGACCAGCTGGAATACGATGAGGAGTTACGTACATTCTTAAAGGATCAGCGGATTGAGGATGCATATCAGGCGCTAAAACCTTTTATTGACGATCGACACGAGCGTTTTATTAATATGGCATTGAGTTCGGATGCGGCTAAACGGATTCCCTTTTTAGATTACATTCAACGGCGCGGTGAGTTGATGAATGCAGAAGGTGAAAAAGGAGATGCTGACAAAAAGCTTGAAGCAACGCTCGACGGGTTGCGGAGTGCATTTGATAAGGTTTTTGAGAAAACTGGAGAACGGTGGATGGAGAAGTATGCACAATATGAATGGAAGAAGGGTAACAAGGTTGCGAAAGGAGCGGGAGTTTTGAGTTCTTCAGATTTACTTAAACTCGCTTATTCCGCGTCAGCTCTGCTGCGCGGTTACCGCATGGGGTATCGAAGTATAAGTCGAAGACTTGTCCTCCGATACCCCGTCAGCTCTGCTGCGGGGTAATTGATTTGATTAGAGATGAAGAACCTTCGGCACGCGGGCATTTGGATATTTTTAAAGGATTTTATACGTATCTAGGAGGCTTTAATCAGAATCGTACGAATTATTACGATGCTAAATCCGAAAAGGCAACGGCGATCGCAACGCGCATCGTGGATGAAAACTTGCCTCGTTTTACGGAAAACGTTTTTACGTTTGAAGAAAAAGAAGATGAATACTTGCATGCCCATGCTGAACTCGTAGAATCCGGGAAAGCCATCGTTTCCAGGGACGGTCGAAATATCGATGGCATCTCAAAAGAACTTTTTGCGCATGATTGGAAATTTCTACTTTTGTAGATAAAAGGGCTGAACAGAACAACTGATTGTTCAATCGATATAGGAAATTTCTACTTTTGTAGATTCTCGTGAGATCCTCGCACATACCATCGGTTCAATCGATATAGGAAATTTCTACTTTTGTAGATCCCTTGCTAGAGTTAATTCGCACGTTGTTCAATCGATATAGGAAATTTCTACTTTTGTAGATATCGGGACGTCCTCACGGGAGAAAGGTTCAATCGATATAGGAAATTTCTACTTTTGTAGATTTGAACTTACCCCAGAGAGCCGTGCGGTTCAATCGATATAGGAAATTTCTACTTTTGTAGATTTGCCTCCTCTTTCCCCGCATGCGACGATGCCTCGCATGCAAAAACGATGGAATATTCTTGAGGCGCCTCCGGAAGAGTTTATTGCGAGTTGCGATGGTTTGCATCCGGCGGTTGCCCGGCTCTTATGGCATCGGAATATCCGAACGCCTCAAGAGATTGGGGCTTTTTTGCGTCCTTCTTTTGACGAGCACGCGCATGATCCTTTTTTGTTCTCGCAAATGGAAGAGGCGGTTGCGAGAATTTTGAGCGCATTGGAAAAGGGGGAGCGGATTGTTGTCTTCGGGGACTATGATGCGGACGGACTCACGGGATCCGCGACCATCATCACGACGCTCCGGCAGGTGCGGGAAGCGTTATACCCTTCGGCGGAGGATCGAGTCGGGTTCTATATCCCGCATCGCGATAAGGAGGGGTATGGATTGCAGATGAGTCAGGCGGAACGGTTTGCGACTGATGGCACGCAGCTCGTCATCACGGTGGACTGTGGCATTTCCTGCGTGGCGGAAGTTGCGCACCTCCGCGCGCATGGCGTGGACGTCGTGATCGTGGACCATCATCAGTTTGGTGAGGTTCTGCCGGACGCGATCACAATTCACCCGTCCATTCCCGGGGAGACGTACCCGTTTCCACTCCTCGCTGCGGTTGGCGTGGCATGGAAGGTGGCGAGCGCGCTCATCATGAAGGCGCGCGCCATGGGGGCGAATCTGCCGGAGGGGTGCGAGAAGTGGCTTTTGGATCTCGTTGCGATCGCTACGGTGACGGATATCGTCCCGCTCATCGGGGAGAACCGCGTGCTGGAGCGGTACGGGTTGATGGTACTCAATAAGACCAGGCGTCCGGGGTTGCGCGCGCTCATCGGGACGAGCGGATTGACGCTCGGAGCTATTACGGCGCGGGACATCGGATTCGTGATTGGCCCCAGGCTGAATGCGCCGAGCCGTATGGATCATGCCGGAATCGGCTTGGAGCTCCTCACGGCAGAGAAGGATGATGATGCTTTTCGTTTGGCGAATGAGCTGGAGGCATTGAATCGTGCTCGGCAGGAAGCGACCGCGCTCATGATGCGTGAGGCAGATGATCTCCTCACGTCATTTCCGGAAGATGCGGCTCTACATGTGCTTTGGCGCGATGACTGGTCTCCGGCGCTCGTCGGGCTCGTGGCCGGGCGCGTGGCGGATCGGTTCGGCGTTCCGGTCATCGCAATCGGTAAGCACGGTGGCCAGTGGATCGGGTCCGGTCGCTCCATTCCTTCGTATAATATTACGGAAGCGGTTAAGCGGGCAGGTGAGGGGATTTTGACGCGGTCCGGCGGACATTCGCAGGCATGCGGATTCGCTTTTACGGAAGATGATGCGTTGCCGATTTTTGCGGATCGCTTGCGTCAGGATGCGGCGAATCTCATTGACCGGTCTGTTCTCGGCCCGACAATGGAGATTCATGCGGATGTTGGCCTGCGGGAAATAGATTGGAAGCTTTTGGATGATTTGGCTTGCCTGGAGCCGTATGGCGCGCAGAATCCCGCCCCGGTGTTCATTGTCCGAAACGCAGAGGTCGTTTCTTCCTCCACGGTCGGGAAGGACGGGAAGCACCTCCGCCTTCTGTTGAGGTCTTCGGATTCGCCACCTCGTGCGTTCATCGCATTCGGGTTCGGACATCGAGTGAGTGAGACTATGCATCGGACACGATTGGATGTCGTGTGTACGATTAGTCCGTCGGAGTGGAACGGGAAGAGGGATATTCAGTGCAAGGTGGTTGATTTTCGGCAGGCAGGGGAGGGGTAGGTGGCACTCACACCCACCCCTAGCCCCTCCCTGTTTCACAGGGAGGGGAACTTTCTAAGATGTATTACCTTTTACAGCAAGCTCCCTTCC
Organism: uncultured Gammaproteobacteria bacterium; assembly: GCA_964638165.1. Lineage (GTDB taxonomy): Bacteria > Patescibacteriota > Patescibacteriia > 2-12-FULL-60-25 > 2-12-FULL-60-25 > 2-12-FULL-60-25. The sequence goes on from CAZWYJ010000006.1 coordinate 3,160, forward strand.
CTGTGAAACAGGGAAGGGTAGGGGATGGGTTTTTTAGACCGTTACTAACCTGCTACACTTATACCCTATGAACATGCGAGGATTGAATTTACGGATATTTACGGACGGCGGGGCGCGGGGGAATCCCGGTCCGGCCGGAGCGGGCGCCGTGATCATGGACGCGGACACCGGAGAGGTTTTGAAGGAGCTTTCGAAGTATCTGGGGGAGACCACGAATAATCAGGCGGAATATGCCGCGGTTATTATGGCGCTCGAAGAGGCCGCGAAAATGAATCCGGATAGTGTCATGGTCGTGGCGGATAGCGAATTGCTCGTGCGCCAGCTCACGGGGATGTATCGCGTCAAGAATGAGGGGTTGGCAAAGCGGTATGCGGAGGTTCGCGGTTGGGAGATGCGCATTGGGAAGTCGGTTCGGTACCGTCATGTTTTGCGGGCGCAGAATAAACTGGCGGATGCTTTGGCAAATAAAGCGATGGATGAAGGAACAGGAAAGGCGTGAAATCGCAGTTCGGAGATCGTATTTCGTATATCGGGGGAGATCAAAGCAATGGCTACCCACAATCCACACCCGAAATACGAAATACGAATGCCGAAATGCGACGCGCCTTACACCCTCATATGCGGGTGTGGTATCATGTCCCAAAGCCTATGAAACGCACATTGCGTAAGTTTCGTTTCAATTTTTCTTCAAAGCCGAAGAAGCGAAAGTCCATTCGCCATCATCATCAGGTCGTTGGCGGATTTATTGTCATTGCCTCTTTGCTCGTCCTTTCAAACATCGCTTTGATTTTGATGCCCGCAGTTCGCGTTGCGGCCAGCTCCGCAGATAATGTGCGAGGATGGGTATGGAGCGCGCAGGGTGGCTGGCTTTCCATGAATAGTATTAATCCGGAAGCGCCAAGCTCGTATAGTTGGGGCGTGAATATTAACCCGGCGACACGAGCGATGACGGGGTTTGCGTGGTCCGCGAGCCACGGGTGGATGTGTTTCGGATCTTCGTGCGCGAGTTTCTGTCCGGGGTTGGCACCGGATGGACAGCCGGCGATCGCGAGCTCGGATGGATCCGGGAATTTGGAGGGGTGGGCGAAATTCTGCTCTCTTGGATCGGATGGCTGGGTTTCTCTGAACTGTTCGAACATGGCCGAATGCGCTACGAGCAATTACAAGGTGAGTGTTAATTTTTCAACAGGCGTCTTTACTGGGTGGGCATGGCATGCGAGCACGGGAAATAGTGGCTGGGGATGGATGGATTTCTCGCGCGTCACCATGAACGCCGCCACCGAAAGTGCTGCGGATAATCCTCTTTTGTGTCGCAATGGCTTGGATGATGATTTGGATGGCGCGATTGATTGCGCGGACACGGGATGCATGTATCAGGAGCCGACCTGTCCGGCAACGGAAGTGAATTGCGCATTGATCGGGAATACCAATTGTTGCGCGAACAGTATTGATGATGACGGAGATGGCTCTATTGATTGTCTGGATACGGATGTCGGCGATTGTTCGAGCATTCCGGCCTGTCAGCCGGAGGTATGCACGGACGGGATTGATAATAACGGGAATGGGCAAATTGACTGTGATGACGCGCAATGCATCGGTGCGCCCGGGTGTGAAATTTGCGACAATGCGCCGATTGACGATGATGGCGACGGGGACGTGGACTGTGATGACAGCGACTGTTTCACATCACCGCTCTGTACGCCGGCGTGGTTGGAATCGAAGTTCGGAAACGTGTATGCCGCACAGGGTATTGAGGGCAATCCGCCACCGGCATTGCGCTCAAATGCGACCTACTGTCTCTCTACGGCCGGAACGATCACCGGATTTTCGAGCGAGCATGGATGCGAGGAAACCGGGGAGGCTTCGGTTGACTTGCCGATTGGGCCGGACGGATATGCATCTGCGCTCGGTCGCATTGATGTGAACGGCATTCTGAGCGGGCGTTATGGCCAGGTAAAGACGATTACGAGCGCGGCACAAATTGATTCGCCGATGTCCGGCAAGGTCTTCCTGTATGAACCGACATCATGTTCGTCGCCGTTCATTCTTCCTGCCATGACCTTTAATAATGCGGCGGGAGGAGAGACGCGCGGAAGTGGTCTCCTCGTCATTAAGGGGTGCGATCTTCGCATTACGGGTAATCTGAACTATCAGGCGGCCGGTGCAACGGGCTATCTCCGAAATCTCGCCTCGCTCGGCATCCTCGTCTTATCAAAGTATCAGGGTTCCACGCGTCTCTATGGCGGACGAGTGGTGGTTGATCCGGGCGTCACGCAGGTCGTGGGCTCGATCTTTGCGGAACACTCGATTTCTACGGGGTCAACGGGTGATCGTCGTACCGATGAGCAGCTTCACATGTACGGTTCGCTCGTTTCGCGGCAGATTCTCTTTGAGCGTCAGTGGAGCAGTCCTGATGAGCCTGCGGAAAAGGTCGAATTTGACGGTCGGGCTATCGTCAATCCGCCCCCGGGCTTCCAGGATGCCGCAAAATCATTGCCGAGCTTGAGTGATCGCTACTAGCGTATGGGTTTCTTCGCAAAAAAAGACGTAAAAAGTTATATCGGCATTGATCTCGGCATGAGCGGGATCAAGCTTGTCGAACTCTTGAATGAAAGAGGTCGTGCCCGCCTGGTCACGTATGCCTACATGGAGTTCTCTTCTCTTCAGACGGAGCGGTCGTTAATTGATGATGCGGAGAAAACGGGTAATCTTCTTAAGAAGATGCTCGATCAAGCGAAGACGACTACGAAGCGTTGCATCACGGCATTGCCAATTAGCGCGGTCTTCTCCTCAATTATTAGCGTTCCGGCAACGAATGAGAAAGAATTGCAGCAGGCTATTTCTTGGCAGGCGAAAAAATTGATCCCCATGCCGCTGGAAGAGATCTCGTTGGATTCAAAGGTTCTGGATTCGGAAGGGGCGAGTAATGGCAAGAAGATGACGCACGTTCTGCTCACGGGCGCGCCGAAGGGCCTGGTTGCTTCATACGTTAATATCCTTTCTCACGCGCACATGGAACCGCTTGCCTTGGAAACGGAAGCCTTCGCGCAGATTCGTTCGCTCGTTGGTCGTGATCGGTCCACGGTGATGGTTATTGATATGGGCGTCTTTCGAACGAATATCACGGTCGTGGAAAAGGGAGTTCCATTCCTGAGTCGTTCCATTGCTACGGGCGGTTCCGCAATCACGTCAAATATCGCGACGACGCTCGGTATCCCGTTCGACCAGGCGGAAACGATGAAGCGAGATATCGAATCCATGCAGCAGTTCGCTCCTGCCGGCGACCTCATGCCGATCCTGGAAACATTACTGAAGCCGATCGTGGATGAGGTCCGGTACTCTTTTAATCTCTATCAAGGGCAGGGAGAAAACGGTCAGGTCAAGCGTATTGATAAACTCATTGTCACGGGCGGATCGTCTCTCTTGCCTCGCTTGCCGGAGTTCTTTACCCAGCTCATGAATGTGAATGCTTATCGTGGTGATCCCTGGGCGCGCGTGGTGTATCCGGAAGATCTCCGGCCGATTCTTGATGAGATTGGTCCGCGTTTTTCGGTTGCCGTGGGATGCGCGATGCGCGATATCGAGTGATGCGGTTGCGTGAGTTCGAGTGCATGAGTTTTTCCTCGTGCCCTCGATGAACGCGAGCGCTCTGCCCATGTCCGATATCTCTCTCCTCCCTGAAGACATGCGAGGGAAGGAGCAAATGGAAGAATCGAAGCCTAAACCGGCTCCAGTTGCGGAGTCGGGTTTGAAGATGCATGTCCCTTCCATGGAAGCGGACGAGGATATCGAGATTATTGAGGTTGATGAAGGGGATCTCGCTGCCGTGCTCTCGGAAGAGCCGTTCATGACGAAGTTTACGTACCGTCTCTCTCTCATTCTCGATCGTATTCGTGGTCAATTCCAGAAAAAGCAGGAAGTTGCACCGCCGCCAAAAGCTCCCCCGCAGTTCTTTAAGCCTCCTCGACCCGGTCTTGTCACGACCCCGTCATCGCTTTCCGCCGCTCCACCCGGAGGCCTCGGATCCGGTGGGAAGCTGTCCACGGCCTCGTCGGCGCCTGTTGCCGGAGCAACGTCCGCCGTAAAGAAGCCGGGTGAACGCGTTGTCCCGGGACGTTCCGGAGTGAGGATCATGCCACAGGCGAATGTCCCTCGTCGCGTGCGCGTGATTCGTCGTATCCGAAAGCCGGTGCGCGTTAGCCTGATTCCGCCGGAGGATTTGATCGTTTTTAGCGTAAACGTGGGACGTCGGAAGTGGACGCTTGGAATTTTTGTTTTTTTCTTTATCGCGTTTCTCATCGGAGGATATGTCTTTATCGGAAGGCAAACGGATACCGCATCCGCGCGCTTAGCGGAAGCGCGTGCGCAGAATGTTGCGGTTCAGGGACAGATCGCGGAACGGCTTGAGAAGTGGAGTGCGTATGAAGATTTGGAGGCGCGGTTGCGGATGCTCCGGTCGCAGCTCGACCAGCACGTGGTCGTTACACGGCTATTCGGCTTTTTGGAGGAAACGACTTTGCCGAACGTCACGTATCAGAATGCCATTTGGTCGGCTCAGGGGCAAAGGCTTTCGCTCGATGTTGCGGCGGCTTCGTATGACGCGACGGCGCAGCAAGTCATGGTGTTTGAAAATCATCCGTTCGTGAAAATGGTAGACGCATCCGGATTTACGGCGGAGAAGGATGCGGAGACGCGTGAGACGACTTCAATCCGATTTTCTTTAGCTATTGAGTTAAAGCCGGGGACGTTCATTGGTTCCGGGGTTATTCAGACGCCTGCAGACGCTCAAGCTTCATCTCAGGCAAACGTTCTCCCGTAATGTATCGTATGGCGAATTTCCTCTCTCCGCAGCCATCTGCACCAACAACGCCTTCGCCCGAAGGTGGGGAGATTCGCGCGTCCGCGGCCAATCCGTCTCCTGCGCATAATTTTCATACGAAGAGTCCGGCCATCTCGCCCCAATCCGCGTCGTCCGCGAATACCCCCGTCGTTTCCTCTGAGCCCGTTTTCCATCGTCGCCCGTCAAAGTTGCTCGTTGAGTACTACGCGATTACGTTTCTCTTCCTCATTGCGTGCGTTGTTTTGGGCGCGTATGTGCTTCTGCAACCCAAAATATTGCATTTTCGCTCCACGAATGACGAGATCGGCGTTCAGCTGAAAGAAACGGAGAATGCCAGGGCGTATTTGGTCTCACTGGAGGCGTCCATTGCCGCTGCATCCAGTATCCCTCCTGATGCCCTGCAGCGCGTGAACGAGGCACTCCCGAAGAAATTGAATATCCCAAAGCTCCTTCAGACCATGGATGAGATCGCTCGCATGAACAATGTGGATATCGGGAGCATTCAATTTTCTCCCGGATCTCCACAGCCATCTTCGGGTTCGGATCCATTCGCGATCATTCCCGTCCAAACGAGTCTCGCGATCGAGGCGAGCGGGTATCGTGACATGAAGGATTTTTTGACGGATCTTGAAACGAACGTCCGCTTGATTGATATTCACACGATTAGCGTGAATGGCGGCTCGGACGGCAGGATTTCGTATGCTATTCAGATGACGACGTACTCGCTCGGAGAGCCGATTCAACAGGCGCCATCATCGATCCCGATGAATGACATCGTTCCCGGTCCCCTGGATATTTAAACGTTTCTCATTTTCGCTCCATGTCTACTCCTTCCGCCATCACAAAACGTATCGCAGCGATTCTTGTCGCGGTCGCCTGTTTGGGTGTGATCTTTTGGGTCGGAACGAAGTTTTTTGAGCCCACGAGCGTTCCCTCGCCATTGCCACCGAAGTCACCGGTTTCTTTTCGCGGTGATACGGCGGTGCTCGAGCATCCTTTGTTTAAGACATTGCAGTTATTTGTGACGGGCGAGGTCCTTTTGGGTCCGGTCGGAAATACGTATCCTTTCGGAGCCCTTGCCGAGATCTCTACGTCGAGCTCGATACAGGATGCGCTCGCATTACAGCTCGCAACATTCGAAGTGGTTCCTCTGGGGGATGGGTACATTGTGAAGGATATTATTCGCGGGAGGGATGGACGGCTTCTGGCTTTAGTCTATCATCCGGATACCCAAGGAGTGCTCTATGAAATTCGTTCATACGCATGGAATGAGATGAGCGTTTTTTCGTCGTGGCACTCGGACGCAATCGGTCCGGAGAGCCGCGTTTCCGTTATCGCGGAAGGCGGATCTGGAACCGTGTGGATGTTGAACGAACGTGGTCAGGTGGGTCGCGTGACGGAGTCGCAGAAGCCGGTATGGCTCGGCGTTCAGACGGGGTTAACCGGTTCGAATATGCGTATTGCGGTTGATAGTTCGGATCAGGTGTGGGTTTCGGATGGCATGACCGTGTCCGTGGGGTCGGAGTCATCGTTCACGCCCGTAGATCTCTACGCGAGCATGTCCGAAAGCGAGCGCGCGAAATTTTCCAATCAGTTGTCGCTCCTTCCGTTGAACGTTCGACCCATGCCCCAAGGGGACGGATCGGATGGGCTGGTTCGTGCGGCGCTTCAGCCGGAAGGGTTCTTTTCGTTAGCTGATGGTCGGATGGCACTTACGACGGGCTATGCTGTGGCGCGACTCCCTCTTTCATCCACGAATCGCATTGAGTGGATTGATACGCTCGGTTCGCTCGCATTACCTTTGGCCGTGGCTTCGAATGGCGATGTGTGGGCATTGCGGTATACGGACGAAACGCTCACGCGCCTTCGTGGGACGGAGTCAATAGGTTTTGGGGCGAACTCTTCCCCTCGGGATGCGAGGGAGAATCCGGATCTTTTTACGAGCGGAAGTACGCGGTTTTTTGCTTTTGATTACGCGGCAACATCCACCTTCCTCTGGTCCACGGACGGCATGTCTTGGGGGAATCAGATTGTCGTGGCATCCGGAACCATGCCGAACGACACGATTCGGAAGATTGCGAGTGATCGGTGGGGGATCTGGGCGATGTTGAGCCAAGGGGGATTGATGCGTATTTTTGACGGCGCGAAGATTCAATAATTCACATAGGGGCTATGAATGAAGCGATTCTTCGGATTCTCATCGAGAAGGAGGTGATCACGGACAAGGCCGCGAACATTATTCGTGATCTCGTTTCGAGAGGAAAAACGTTGGAGCAAGCCATCGTCGGTGGACGGTATGCTTCGGATGTTGATTATGCCATCGCGCTCGCGGATGCCTACGGGTTGCCTTTTTTGAATTTGGAGAAGTGGGAACCGTCTCCGGAAACGCTTGCATTAGTTCCAACGGAGGTCATGAAGACGTTTCGCGTTTTGCCGATCAGTCTCAGTCCGGATCAGGTGTTCACGTTCGCCCTTACGAACCCCAAAGATATTCGCGCGGAGGAGGCTGTTGATTTTTATGCGTCCGGTAAGGGGTGGAAGTCCACGCAGGTCGTTGTTCCGGCTGGTCAAATTCAAAAACTATTAAAAATCGGCGGAATTGGAGAGGTGTCGGATTTCATAGAGCAGATTGATACGTCGAAGAAGGAGCGTGCCAAGGAGGAGAAGGAAGTTGAGGGGTTGAAGGAGATTATCAAAGGCGCACCTGTTGCGCGCATGCTCACGACGATCATGGCGAATGCCGTTGAGCAGCATGCCTCCGATATTCATATCGAGCCGGTCGGTGGAGAGAGTCGTATCCGGTATCGTATTGATGGCGTGCTACGCACGGTTCTCTCCCTCCCGTCTAGCGTACATCCGGCGCTCGTCGCTCGTGTCAAGGTCCTCGCAAACCTCAAACTCGACGAAACGCGCGTGCCACAAGACGGCCGTATTCGCCAGACGTACGCCGAAAAGAAAATCGACTTTCGCATCTCCACACTTCCGGTTGTTGATAATGAGAAAGTCGTTCTCCGTATTTTGGATACGACGAAGGGCGCACCGACATTGGAGGCGCTCGGGTATCGAAAGGAGCATGTGGATATCATCGCGGAAGAGATTCGGAAATCGCATGGCATGGTTCTCGTGACCGGGCCTACGGGATCCGGAAAGTCCACGACGCTCTTCGCGTGTTTAAATTTGCTCAATAATGACGGGGTGAATATCTCGACGCTTGAGGATCCGGTTGAGTACTACATTCAGGGCGTGAACCAGTCTCAAGTGCGGCCACAGATCGGATATACGTTCGCAACAGGGCTTCGTTCGCTTCTACGTCAAGACCCGAACGTGATCATGGTTGGAGAGATCCGTGACCGCGAAACCGCGGAATTGGCCATTCACGCTTCTCTGACCGGGCACTTGATGTTCTCCACGCTTCACACGAATGATGCATTCGGTATTGTTCCGCGTTTGATTGATATCGGCGTAGAGCCGTTTTTGCTCGCGGCGACGATCAATATCGGTATCGCACAACGTCTCGCGCGACGTATTTGCGACAACTGCAAGGAGAAGCAGGAGATAGAACCCGAAATCGTCGAAAAGCTCAAGCAGGAGCTTGGGGGTATTCCGAAGAAGTACGTTGGGAGCGATATTGATATTGAGCATCCAACGTTTTACCACGGTCGCGGATGCGCACAGTGCAAGGATACGGGATACTTTGGTCGCGTCGCGATCGCCGAGTTGCTGTTTTTTACCACAAATGCGCGCAAACTCGTTGAAAAAGGATTTCCGCTCGCAGAGGTGATTGAGGAGGCAAAGAGCCAGGAGATGCTCTCTCTCCGTCAGGACGCGCTCTTGAAGGCGCTTGAAGGGGAAACGACGGTCGAAGAAGTTTTCCGGCTTTCTCAAGAAACGGAGGAGGAAGAGGACGCGTCCATGATCCTCGAGCCAGAGAAGGTGGCGAAGACCGGGGGCGCTTCCGTCACACCTGCCGTATGACGGACGTGATCGTTGCGGATCGGGATGCGTACTTCGCAGAAGTATGCGTGCGTCGTTTTCAGGAACGTGGCATGTGCGCTCGGTATGCGTGCAATGGATCAGTATGCCTTCGGATGGTTCAGGAGGAGCGTCCGCATATCGTGATCGTCTCTATGGCATTGGACGGCTTGGCCGGGTTTGCGCTCGTTGCGCGTCTCCGAGAATTGCCTGAGCCGTCTCGGCCGGGTTCGATTGCCGTTGTGGCGCTTGCGCCGGATCCCGAAGATCTTCAGAAGTCTCGCGCCCTCGGATGTTCGGGATATTTCGTGCGCCCGGCCATATCTATCGAGGCGTTCGTCCGCCGTGTCTGTTCCATGCGCGCGTTACTGTCCCATTCTTCCGGATAGCGTGGTAGTGTCTCTTATGCTGTATGCCGACATATAAATATCGCGTTCGAACTGAAGATGGTCGTATCCAGGCCGGTTTGGTTGATGCCGCGAATCCGAATCAGGCTTCGGAGGCATTGGCGGAACGCGGATTCGACGTCATCCTGCTTGAGCCGTATCAGCGCGCGAGTCAGGAAAAGAGCATTCTTTCCTTTTTTAATCGCGTTAAAGCAAAGGACATTGTTATCATGAGCCGGACGCTTTCCGTAATGGTCTCTGCCTCCGTTCCGCTCGTAGATGCTTTGAAGAATATCGCTATTCAGACGTCGAATCCGATTTTGCGACAAGTCATGGCGGATGTGGCGAGCGAGGTTGAAACGGGCGCGAGGCTGTCGGATGCGTTCGAACGGCACCCGAAGACGTTTGGAATGTTCTTCGTGAACATGATTCGGTCCGGTGAAACGTCAGGTCAGTTGCAGCAGGTTTTGGAGTACCTTGCGGATCAGCAGGAGAAGGACTATGACCTCACGAGCCGAATTCGTGGCGCGTTCACGTATCCGATTTTCGTTTTGACGGCACTTGGCATTGTGGGGTTCCTCATGATCACGTTCGTGGTTCCGAGTCTTACCAGTATCTTGGAGGAGGCGGGGCAAGAGCTTCCGATCACGACGAAGATGTTGATTGCCGTTTCCAGTTTTTTTCAGCACTTCTGGATTTTGATCATTGTCGGACTCATCCTCCTTGTCGTCGGGATTCAATTTTTTATCCGGACGCCGTACGGGAGGGAATTTATTGACATGTTGAAGTTGCGCATGCCGATTTTTGGAAAGCTCTTTCAGAATATCTACGTGGTTCGATTTTCTCGCTCGCTCGGCACATTGATCAGTGGTGGCGTGGACCAGGTCACGGCTCTTGAGATCGTTTCGGGAATTGTGGGAAATCAGGTCTGGAGGCGCTTGATTTTCGAGACGATTCGGGAAGTAAACGAGGGAAATTCTATTACCACGGCATTCCTTCGCAGTCCCTACGTACCGATGTTGATGAATCAAATGCTCGCGGTGGGAGAAGAGACGGGGCGTTTACAGGAGGTTCTTGATCGCACGTCGGACTTCTTTAAGCGCGAGGTGGATAACCTTGTCCGCAACCTCGTTACCCTGATCGAACCTTTGGTCATGGTTCTGCTCGGTCTTGCGGTCGGCGTGATGGTGAGCGCGATCATGCTTCCGCTCTACAATATGTCTTCTGCCGTATAGGAAAAGGGGTTAGGGGATTAAGCCCTTAGGGATATATGGGGAAAATTCGATCATCCCTTATAGGCTTAAAGGTCTAACCCCTTATTTTCCTCATTCCGACTTTATCCTCATGCTTCCCATGTCGCGTTTGAAGAAAAAATGTGTTATACTTATCCACAGACTAAAACGTCCACCAATTTATTCCATTATTCTTATGATGAAAACGAAAAAAGGTTTCACGCTCATTGAGCTTCTCGTGGTGATCGCCATTATCGGCCTTCTTGCCACGCTTGCCGTTGTGGCATTCGGCAATGCCCGAGGTCGCGCCCGTGACGCAAAGCGCGTCGCGGACATGAACGCCGTTTTGAAAGCGCTCACCACAGCCGATCTCGACGGCATTACGGCGTCCGGCGCGTGCACGGATCCTGCCGCTGCGGATCCTCGCAGACTTTCTTCATGTACGCTTGCGGGACTCTCCACGTACATCAATCTTTCGGTGATTAATGATCCGAGCGGTACGGCGATTTGCGCCGCTCTCCCGACGGCTATTACCGCCCCATGTAACTATAGTGTTGCGCAAGGATTTACTCCGCAGAACTTCACAATCCGTTTTTATCTCGAGACGGGTGCCGGGAGCCTTGCTGCCGGAGGACACTATGCTTCGGGGAGCGTAGGTATTCAGTAATAAAAAATAGGAATCAACAAAAGACTCCTATGCCACGGGGAGTCTTTTTGTTATGAGTTTCATCGTGGAGAACGGGGAACGGCTCTGGACCTCCACGTAGAACGTGGCACCGCCAGCCGACAGGCGGGAGTACAGGGAAGGGAGCTTGCTATGAAAGGTCATGCCTCTTTGTGAGTTCCCCTCCCTTCCGAGGCTTTTGCGAGGAACGAGGGAGGGTTAGGGGAGGGACGTGTTCTCCGGGAGGGTCGTAGAAAATTTCGTGCATTGCCGTCTTTCCTGCTATCATATCCTTCGTATGTTGCAAAAACATTCGCGAGGTTTTACGTTCATCGAGTTGCTCATCGTGATTGCGATTATCGGCCTCCTGGTCGCTTTGAGTGTCATGGTGTTGAATGGGGCGCGCAAGAAGTCTCGGGATGCCAAGAGGGTGAGTGATATCCAGGTCGTACGAGCGGCATTGGAACAGCATTGGGTTGAACGGGCCTCTTACCCTCTAAGTCCGTCTCCGGCGAATTTGGGGACAGGGGCGCATCAGTCCTTAACGTCGAACGGATTTGAGGCAACTCCGACCGGAGAGGTGTACCTTGAGCGCGTTCCCGTTGGCGCCAGGAACGGCGAATACTATTCGTACGAGTGCGATTCGGGAACGGTAGGGTATACGATTTCTTTCACGACAGAGAGCAATACGTCGTACGGACCGGCCGGAACATACTATGCGCACTCGAGTCGCGTTGATGCGGATCCCACGCAAAAATAACAGGTCACGACCATGATCTTTCTCCTCTCGGTATTCGCCATTGTCCTTGGATCCGCACTCGGATCTTTTGCAAATGTTGTTGTGATCCGTTTGAAGGAGCGGGAGTCTTTGTGGGGTAGGTCTCATTGCGTTCATTGCCGCCGGCATCTTCATGCACGTGATCTTGTGCCGGTACTAAGCTGGATTTTTTTAGGTGGACGGTGCCGGTCATGTCGGAAACTGATCCATTGGCAGTATCCTGTTGTCGAGTTCGCGATGGCGACTTTGACGCTTGTGGCCGTTTTACGGCACGCGGATGGGGGGATGTTCGGAGCGTTTCTGATCGGTTTCGAAGTACTGCTCGCCTTCGTGCTCGTTGTCATTGCCACGTTTGACCTGCGGTGGAAGCTCGTTCCCATGGAGTTTATTTTTGGGAGTACGGTTATTCTTTTGGCCTACCGCATTCTCCTTGGCGCTTCGGCGTTGCAGCTGATTTTGGGGGCGATCGTCATTGGCGTTTTGCTCGGAATGATCGTCTTTGCATCGCGGGGCATGATGATGGGCGAGGGCGACCCGTTCGTGGGATTGTTGATGGGGGCGGTTTTGGGTTTCCCGCTCGCGATCTTCGGGCTTCTCATCGCGTTCATCATCGGTGGCTCGGTTGCCGCCGCACTTCTGATCGAACGGGCTGTGACGAGAAAAACGGAAATTGCTTTTGTGCCATTCCTCGCGGCCGGAACAATGATCGCGTACTGGTGGGGTGGTCCGCTTGAGTTATTGCTTCGCTATGCCATCAGGTAGTGCGGATTTTTGCTGTCTATCCTCCTTAACGGGTTCTCGCAGAGATATATGAGACATGTCGGCCCTAGGGGCGCGTTTTGTCGATTGAGGGGATTTTCGCTTGCCGAATTGCTCGTGAGTTTAAGCATCCTTGTTCTCATCTCCATCTCCGTGATTGGGAATGTGGCACGAACCAGACAGCAACAGGAGCTTTCGTCCGCTGCTCAACTTATGGCCTCTGGCTTGCGGGATTTGCAGGCGCAGGCATTGTCGGCACGGAGTTTGCAGGCGTGCCTCGTGGGCTCGGTGAACGTGTCATGCGAGCCGAATGGGAGTTCATGTGCAGGCGCTCCCTGTTCAGTGACGCTTTCTCCGGAAGCTTTCGGAATGACGCTGGAGACGGCGACGTCGAGTTTTACGGAGTTTGCGGACATTAGTTCGCCGAATCGGCGCGAAGACCTTGCGGGACGCGAGCTCATTTTACGTCGCGTGTTTCCGCAACCTCGGCCGAATGTAAATGCGGTCAGCATCTATGCTCTCGTCGCGGATGGTATTTCAGTGGCGAGCTCTACGGTGACGTTTGATCGTCAAAGCGGAGCCATGCGCATTAATGCCTGTCTGTCCGGTACGTGCACGCCCGCAGAAGCGAATATCCTTGAGATTACCCTCCGTCACCTCCAGACGCTGAAGACGAAAGTCCTCCACCTCAATGCCATAACAGGACGGGTTTCCGTTGAATGATATGCCTTTTTTTCCTCGATATCGCGGACAGACACTTGTGGAGCTCATGGTGGGCGTGGCGGTTATTATCATCGGACTTACGGCAGCTGCCTCCATGATCTTTTCGAACGTTCGTATCCAGGAGATCTCGAGCGATCGCGTCGTGGCATCAAATCTTGCCCGGGAAGGGGTTGAATTTGCCAAGTCCGTTCGGGATTCGAATTGGCTTGCCGGTAGCCCTTTCTACACGGGTCTGCAGAGTGGGACGGATTATACGGGCGTTCCGGTTATTGATACGAGTGGCGTTTTTACGGGATTCAATTTTACCGCGAGTACGATTGATACGAATGACTGGACCGTGATAAAGACATCCACGGCTGCTCCGTCTTCGGGTGCCCTTATGGGGCAGGGGACGTCGTTCGCGGGTACGCCAACAATTTTTAAGCGGCTCGTGACACTTCAGCCGATTTGTTCGGATGATTCCGTTCTGTCGGAGGGTTCTTCATGCACATCTCCATTCTATACGGTGGGTATTCGTATTACTTCGCAGGTTGTCTGGGATCGTCGCGGAGAGCGTAGGCAGTCCGTTGTTATTGATGAACTATATGATTGGCGCTAAAGGTCATCGCATCGTGCGCGGTTTTACCATCGTGGAGCTCCTGGTGGTGCTGACTATTTTTTCTTTTAGTGCCGTGGCTATTTCGGCAACGTACATTAATTTTACGCGGATCCATCGGCAGGTGGCGAATGCGGAAACCCTGAATACGGAATTGAGGTACGTATCCGAGTTGATCGTCCGCGCCGTGCGCAATAATCGTGTGGATTATTCCACGAATCCGATTCCCTCGCCACAGAGTCACCTTAGTTTGCTCAATTCATCGAATTTACAGATTGCGTTTTCCCGTCGTGATGCATCGGACGCCGCGTGTACGGGGTTGAATGTGATGGACGGGTGTTTGGCGATGTTCATTGAGGGGCGCACGGCAACGTGGACGCCGTTTTCCGGAAAGAATGTTGATATTTTGCAGTTTCGCGTGTATGTGACGCCGACAGCGGATCCGTTTACGCCCCTTGGGTACGGAGTATATGCGAATAATATGCAGCCCGTGGTGACCGTCTTCATGCAAGCTCGGTACAATGCCGTGAATCCGCGCGAACGCGCAACGATTTCGATGCAGACGTCGTCTGCCTCCCGTATCTATGTCCGCTAATAAAACGTCCAAAAATCGCGATTCGCTTGCGTTTCGCTCGAAAGCTCCTCGACGTACTTTTCGTACGCCTTCGTCGTTTTCTCGCTCCAACGCATCGCGACTCATCAATTTTTGGACGTTTTTCCGCGCGCATTCGCATCCCGATCCCTTGCGTCTCAGAGGGAACATTTTGCCACTCGCCTTGGTGATCACCACGGCAATTCTCTTGAGCGGTGTCACATTGGGGATAACGGTTCTGGACAGCTTGCGGAGATCCGTGGAAACGGATGATTCGATGATTTCGTACTATGCGGCGAATGCGGGTATTGAAAAGCAGTTGTACGAGGTTCGTAAGAACGATGTCACGATCCAGAGCTTGGGATCCATGGGCGAATCGTTTTCAAATTCGAGCTCATGGGAGGCGGCGGAATCGAACCGATTCCTCACGACGACCGTGAAGACATTCTCTACTCTTGATGAGGGTGATTTTCAGTTCGTGGACCTGTATGATCCTGATGAGTTGGACGCGGCGGCCGGTATCGGAAAAGTTACATGGACGTGGTCCGGCGGTTGCGATGTGGAGCTCGGGTATGCGGAATGGGATACGGGTGCCGGCATGGTGATTCCGAACGAATTTAAGATCGTTTTTGGCATTGGCGGATCCGGAATCCAAAATCTCAATGCCGCGCGCGCCTACCGACTGCGTTTTCGTGCCAAGGGCTGTACGGCGACGAATCTCCAGGTTCAGGTGTACCCGACATCCGGAAGTTCGGTCCCGGTCTCATTTCCGGGCGATATCACAATCGCATCCGAGGGTTCGTATCGGCGAACGAAGCAGGCGATTGCCGTCACGATGCCACGTCTCGATGTCTTGAGCGGTATTTTCTCGTACGTCATTTTCTCCGAGTGTACGCTGTTTAAGAATCCTGATGGGAGCATGCCTTCCTGTCCTTAGTAGGTTATCAGGTCATCAGGTCTTCATAGTCACCTGATTACCTGACGACCTGATGACATGACAACATAATTTACCTGACAACCTGAAGACCTGATAACTTGACGACGTAAATGCTCAATTCCCTAATTTCCCGCAACTTGCTACGATGACCCCGTATGAATCAACGGCAGGCGAAGGAGCGGATCGAGAAGCTCCGTCAGGAGATAGATCGGTATCGGTACCAATATCACGTGCTTGATCGGCTCGAGATTTCGGAAGCGGCGCTCGACTCGCTCAAACACGAGCTATATCTGCTTGAACAGCAGTATCCGGAGTACATTACGCCGGACTCGCCCACACAGCGCGTTGCCGGAAAAGCCATTGAGGGGTTTCGGAAGATCGAGCATCGCGAGCGTATGCTCTCGCTGGAGGACGTTTTTTCTTTCGAGGAGGTTGACGCATGGCTTGATCGGATCCGGAAACTTCGTCCGGATGCGGAATTCGATTTTTACGCGGATCCCAAAATGGATGGACTGGCCGTCTCGCTCGTTTATGAAGATGGTGCGCTCGCCTATGGCGCGACGCGTGGAGATGGTCGCATCGGCGAGGATGTCACGCATAATCTTCGAACGATCGAGTCCATTCCTCTCGCGCTTCGAGCATCGAGTGCTGACGAGCGCTCCTCTTTCCTCTCGACGTATTCCGTTGCGTGCGATAGGAAGGTGACCGGAGCGCTTCTTGAGTTTTTACGTGGGCGCATAGAGGTACGTGGCGAGGTGTACATGACGAAAAAACAGCTTCAGAAGCTGAATGCCGGGTTGGAGAAGCGCGGGGAGGCGTTACTGGCGAATCCTCGAAATGCGGCGGCGGGTTCGATTCGGCAGCTTGATCCGCGTATTGCGGCGGAACGCGGACTCTCGTTTATGGCGTATGGGCTGTACGGCGATCATGGTGCGCACACGGTTCAGGCGAGGTATGCGCTGATGTCGCTTTTGGGGTTTGTCGTGAACGTCAACGGGGCGCACTGCAAGACTATTCAGGACGTGAAGCGGATCTTTGATCGGATCGGCGCAAAACGGGATTCCCTTCCGTACTGGATTGATGGCGTGGTGGTAAGCGTCAACGACCGCAGGCTCGGCGATGCCTTGGGTATTGTCGGGAAGACGCCTCGGAGCGCGGTGGCATGGAAGTTTCCGGCGGAACAGGGGACCACGGTCGTTCGCGACATTCAGGTTTCCGTGGGGCGGACCGGAGCTCTGACGCCGGTTGCGATCATGGATCCGGTGAAGCTCGCCGGAACAACGGTCACGCATGCGACATTGCACAATCAGGATGAGATCGAACGGCTCGGCGTGAAGATTGGGGATACGGTGATCGTGGAAAAGGCCGGAGACGTTATTCCGAAGATCGTAAAGGTCCTTCCAAATTTTCGGACAGGCAGGGAGAAAACATTCCGCGTTCCCACACAGTGTCCCATTTGTGGGTCTCCTGTTGTGCGCCGGGAGGGGGAGGTTGCAATTTTCTGCGCGAATCCGGATTGTTTCGCCCAGGAGCTTGCGCGGATCCGTCACTTCGTCGCGAAATCAGCTCTTGATATCCGCGGGCTCGGCGAACGGATCGTGGAGCAGCTCATTCAGGAGGGGCTGGTGCATGATGAGGCGGATCTCTTCGCATTGCGCGAGGAGGATGTGCGCGTTCTCGAAGGATTCGCGGACGTGTCTTCACGAAAACTTATTAAAGAGATTCAGGCGCATACGAGGCCTCCGCTCGCGCGCTTCATCAATGCGCTCGGCATTCGCCACATCGGCGAGGAAACGGCGATGGATCTCGCTAAGGCTTTTGGATCATTTGATGCGCTTCGGCGTGCTTCACGTGAAGATCTTCTGCGCGTGGATGGTCTCGGAGAAGTGATGGCGGATGCGCTCATCGCTTTCTTCTCGGACGAAAAGAACGCCAAACGCGTTGATCGTCTTTTGGAGCACGTTCATCCTGAGTCCGTGCAAGCGCCGTCACAAGGGATTTTGTCTGGGACATCGTGGGTCTTCACCGGGTCACTATCGTCCATGAGTCGGGACGAAGCGAAGGCTCTCGTGCGCGAGCTCGGTGCGGACGTTTCCGAATCCGTTTCGAAAAAAACGACGTATGTCGTAGTTGGCGAGGATCCCGGATCCAAGGCGGATAAGGCCGGGGAGTTGGGCGTCGAGATCCTGGACGAGGCGGGGTTTTTGAAGAAGGTTGGCCGGGACTCGTAGATCGCATTTCGTAGCTCGCGTTTCGGGATGAAGATCTCCCCCTCATTTTTCTTTCCTTTTGGCGGACTTAGGGTGGGCGGAGGATTTTGCTAGGGAGTTTTTTCCGAAATACGAAATACGATCTACGAACTCCGAGTTCGCCCCCTTGCCCGTCTTTTTGTGATCCTGTACGCTGATTTCATATGTCTCTGACTCGAGAAGAAGTCGCCTCCATCGCGCATCTGGCCCGTATCGGCCTTTCGGATGAGGAATTGGATCGTATGAATC
Source organism: uncultured Gammaproteobacteria bacterium (assembly GCA_964638165.1). Taxonomy (GTDB): domain Bacteria; phylum Patescibacteriota; class Patescibacteriia; order 2-12-FULL-60-25; family 2-12-FULL-60-25; genus 2-12-FULL-60-25. The sequence continues at coordinate 21,136 of CAZWYJ010000006.1, forward strand.
GCGAATTAGGGGGTATCCTTGAATATATTGACCGTCTTCAGGGTATTGAGACGGACGGCGTGCCGGAGGCATCGGCGCTTCCCGTGGAAGCGGAGGCGTTCCGTCCGGATATTGTGGATGAATGCGTCGAATCCGAGCGAGCATTCGTTCTGCAGAATTTTCCAGCCTCTCAGGCTGATTTTCTACAGGCTCCGGCGGTATTCGTGCAGCCGAAGTCTTAAAAGTATATGTCTGATTTTCACACGTACACCATTGCTGAAGCGCGGGCCAAGCTCGATGACGGATCCATCAGTTCTCGCGAACTTGCGGAATCTTGTTTTGCGGCGATCGAGACGCGGGATACGGCCACGCATGCATTTCTCGAAACATGGAAAGATGAGGCATTGCGGGAGGCAGATCTCGCTGATGCCCGCAGGGCGCATGGCGACCGTCTCGGGATCCTTGACGGTATTCCACTCGCCGTAAAGGATAATATTCTCATCGAAGGTCGCCATTGCAGTTCCGGATCGAAGATTTTGGAGCCGTATGTTGCCGCGCGCGACGCGACCGTGATCAAGAAATTGAAAGCCCAGGGTTCGGTCTTCGTCGGTCGGACGAATATGGATGAATTTGCCATGGGTGGCTCAACGGAAAATTCCGCTTACGGATACACGCGAAATCCTCTTGATGCCGGTCGCGTGCCGGGTGGATCGAGTGGTGGAAGACCCGACATGGCCAGCGCAGGCGGCAAAGATGCCGACAAAGTTGATGAAGCTCTGAGCTTAGGCGAACAACTTGTAACAAAAGCGTTATCGTAACATGAAAATTCTTGCCCTCGAT
>CAZWYJ010000006.1:21964-27363 GCA_964638165.1 uncultured Gammaproteobacteria bacterium
CGGGTGGATCGAGTGGTGGAAGTGCTGCGGCGGTCGCGGCGGGTTTTTGTATGGCTGCATTGGGATCGGATACGGGAGGATCCATTCGTCAGCCGGCTTCATTCTGCGGGCTGGTGGGTCTCAAGCCGACCTACGGACGGGTTTCCCGATCCGGATTGATGGCCATGGCTTCCTCATTCGATCAGATTGGTCCGCTCGCCAAAAATGCGGAGGATGCGGCGTATCTTTTTGATGCGATCACCGGGAAGGATGTTTTGGATCAGACCACGGTCGAGGCTCCTGCTTTTCAACCGGCATGGCGCGAAGATTTAACGGGAGTTCGTATCGGCCTTCCGAAGCAGGCGTGGGGAGAGGGGATCGATGCGGATGTTCGGGAGAGCGTGCTGAACGTCGTGGAGCGCTTGCGGGGACTCGGCGCGGAGATCGTTGATGTCGATCTTCCGTATTCCGACGAGGTTCTCGCCGTCTATTACGTTGTCGTTCCATGTGAAGTCTCGGCGAATCTGTCTCGCTTTGATGGGATGCGGTACGGCGTTCGCGTTCCGGCTCCGAATTTGCTCGAAACGTATCTGCAGACGCGTGGAGAGCATATCGGTCGCGAGGCGCGTCGGCGCATTCTTCTCGGGGCATACGCCCTCTCTGCGGGCTATTACGATGCGTATTACAAGAAGGCGAAGAAGGTACAGACCCTGATTCGGAATGCCTACCAGTCCGCGCTCACGGGTGTTGATGCGCTTTTGACGCCAACGACGCCGAGCGTCGCCTTCGCATTGGGCGAAAAAGCGAATGATCCGCTCTCCATGTACCTCGGAGATCTCTTTACCGTTGGCGCAAATGTCACGGGGTTGCCGGCTCTCTCCTTCCCGAGTGCTGTGAAGGGAGCCGCGGGACTTCCCGTTGGCGTCCATGTAACCGGTCGCATGTTCGATGAGGCAACGCTCCTCGCAATCGCTCGGGCATACGAGTTATCCGTCCAAAATGGTTGATATCCCCCTTGATCTCACCGAAGGCTCCGCGACGATACGTCCGGATGATTCGGTTTCCGATATTCCCACCTTCGCGATCGCGGGAATCGGTTTCGGCATCCTGTGTCTCATTCTGGTTATCATCGGGCTCGCGCAACGCGCTCTCCGTCGGTCGCGGTTTCAGGGCATGACGAGGAAGGAAGTTCAGGCGCGTTGGGATGAGATCGATCGGATCGCCACGCAGGGGAGAATGGGGTCCAAGATGGCCATTGTGGAAGCGGACAAGCTCCTTGATGCCGCCCTGAAGTCCATGATGCTTCCCGGGGAGACTATGGGGGAACGTTTGAAAGCCGCTTCCTACAAATATCCAAAAATTTCCCATGTGTGGTTCGCGCATAAACTTCGTAATCAGATTGTGCATGAAACGGATTTCGAGGTTGGAAACGTGCACGCCCGTTCGGCCCTGCATGCCTTCAAGAAGGCGCTACAGGAAATTGGAGCTTTGTAGCAGTTGGTATCTCGTATTTTGTATTTGGTATCTGGTATTTTGTATAAAAACTACTTAGAGCCTGTCTAGAATCTTAACGCGACATCATTCATGTTCTCATCGCTTGTCCGATCAAACCTCCAAATTTCAGCTGCAAACCATTCATCCCTCCTCAACGTATCCCGATACGTTTCGTCGGGCTTCATGGTTTTCGCTTGAAATTTGGAGGTTTTATCTGGACATAAGATTCTGAACAGGCTCTTAGAAAAAATCATCAACTTTCATACCAAATACCAGATACCAAATACCAGATACAAGATACCGGCTTCCTGCTATACTCTTGCCATGAAGTACGAAGCCATGATCATTGGCGGAGGGCCTGCGGGACTTGCGGCGGCCATTTATTTTGCCCGTCAGAAGCTCGCGTTTATCATGATTGCGGATGCGATCGGCGGGCAGGCTGCATGGAGTTCTGATGTTGAGAACTATCTGGGGTTTCATTTGGTTGACGGCATGCACCTCGTTGATAAGTTTCGCGAGCACTTGAACGATTATAAAGACTCCTTCGTTCTTTGGGAGGGTCAGCGTATCGCCGAGCTTGTGGCGATTGAGGGCGGATTTCGCGCGAAAACGGAAAAGGGCGATACGTGCGATGCGCGGACCGTTCTGATCGCAACGGGGGAGAAGCATCGGGAGATCGGTGCCCCCGGGGAGAAGGCGTTCTACGGCCGAGGGGTTACCTATTGCGCTACGTGCGATGCGCCGATGTATGCCGGGAAGGATACGGTGGTCGTCGGCGGGGGGAATAGCGCCATGGAGGCGGCGTTGCTCCTTGAGAAGTACGCCAAGAGCGTTTCGATCATCTTGGTCAATGATGCTCTTAAGGGGGATGAGATGTACAAGCAGCGCATTCTTTCGAGCAAGATGATCCGAGTTATTCCGAACGCCAAGACGACGAGGATTTTTGGCGATACGTTCGTGAACGGTCTTGAGTATGAGATGCAAGGTGGCGCGAGAGAAATTCTTGACGTTCAAGGCGTGTTTATCGAAATCGGATTGGTTCCGGCGAGTGATTTTGTTTCGATCGTGAAAAAGGACAAATGGAACCAGATTTTGGTGAATGAGCGTAATGAGACGAGTGTTTCGGGTATATGGGCTGCCGGAGATGTGACGAATATCACGGAAAAACAAATCGCCGTTGCGGTGGGAGAGGGGAGTAAGGCGTCGTTGCAGCTCATTAAGTGGTTGCAGAAACAACCAAGTTAAGGAACCTCTGAAAAACGCGATTCGCTAGGGCTTCACTCGAAAACTCCTCGACGTATGTTGCATACGTCTTCGTCGTTTTCTCGCTCCAGCCCGTCGCGACTCATCGTTTTTCAGAGGTTCCTTAGAGCGTAGGGGCGTTTTGCAAATCACCCTCACTCATTGACTGACTGACTCCTCCTCGCGTATGATCTTTCGGTATGGTATCCGATTCTCGAAAGCCCTTCGTTATTGGCTTGATTGGTCTCGCTGTTCTCATGCTCGGTGGGATCATTTTCGCTGTGCGGTACGCGTCTTCCAGCGTGCCTTCCGCGACGTATGAGGCAAACCTCTCATTCGTTGATGACGGTGATCCATCCTACGGGAATTCGGATGCGCCGATCGTCATTCGGATGTTTGAGGACTTTGAGTGTTCCGCCTGTCGTGTCGCGAAGACGGGTATTGATTACGTGAAGCAGACGTATGGGGATCGAGTGCGTTTCGTTTGGAATGATATGCCCCTTCCCGGGCATCGGTACTCCCGCATGGCCGCAAACGCGGGGCGTTGCGCGGAGGAGCAGGGAAAATTTTGGGAGTATGCGGACTTGCTGTACCAGGAACAGCCGTACTGGACCCAGGTGAATACGTCAATGGATGCGTCCTCGATCTTCATTCGATATGCGGAGCAGCTTGAACTGCGGAAGGATGCTTTTAGCGTTTGTCTTGATGAACAGCGGTATGAGGATAGGATCGTTCAGGATCTCAAGGAGTCGCAGGCAAATAATGTTGATGCGACGCCGACTTTTTTCGTGAATCAAAGACGTTACGTGGGCGCGCTTTCGAATGAAAGTTGGGATAAGGCCATTGAGGAGGCTGGACAGTAAAGGAACCTCTGAAAAACGTCCGCCACGGCGGAATCGGATTCCCCGTCATCGTTTTTTAGAGGCTCCTGAATAACTTATATAAAAAGAGTACGCCCGGACGCGAGGGGTTGCGTTCGGGCGTTTCATGTTGATTCCTTTCCTTGATGACGGAGGTTGAACGGACGGATGGGGGAGATGTGCCGGTAGAAATCCTCGAAGGACGAGACTCTCACGATCGAGGTGGGAAGCCTCGCGGACGCATTCGCCGGATGCGTGATGAGAAACACATGCTGCGCTCGATTTTTCACTAGATCAATTGCCTGCGTGGGGTTGTCTTCGAGAATGACGTCATAGTCCCGGGCGAGCCCTCCCTTTAGGGCATGCCTCGGCAAGATTCTCGTTGATAGGCCGGACAGACCCTCTCGTTGGAGAAGGACGTTCCGAAGCGTATTCCCGGCCTCGGCACCGCTTGAAGAAACGACTTCCACGGATCCTTCCCCGCCCTCTTCCAGGAGGCGACGGATGACGGGTATCGCATCCGTTCTCGTGCGAACGTGGAGATTCATGTACGAGTGCCTTACGATGACGGCGTGCAAGGCTTGTTCGTACTGTTCGTGCGATAGGTATGATCGCACGATTCCCATGCGACTCATGAATTCCATGGGGATGGAGACGCGGTACTTTCCCCGTATGTAGCGCTGAAGGGCTGAAAGAGTGTCGAAAATGGTTCCGTGGCAATCAATGCCGACCCGGAACCGGGATGCGGTTGTGATTGCCATATGGACTCCTTAGTGCGAAGGTACGGCCTCATTCTAAGCGGGAAATGGGTTTTTCGTCAATGCCACGATGCCCTCATCCGGAGGCCGGAGAGGGCATTGAGAGGCAGTTTAAGGGCTTTTTTGGGGAACGAGGAGAAGTTGGATGGGCGTGGGGCGTTCTTCGTCCTGGGGCTTTTGCATCCAGAAATCCGGTTTGCGGACATCGAAGCGCAATGTTCCATCCTCGGTCCGATGAATGCTATATGCCAAGGTGCTGGTTTTGAGGACGTGCGTCCCGCGATTGAGTGGTCCGAATGCGATGAGTGGACGCGTGCCGATGAGGGATGCGTGCGCATTGATGAAAGCCGCAAGTTGCAGAGGTGTTGCAGATTTCATGCCATGGGATGCGAGTTCGGTCCGAATGGCAGAGGTTGATGTGGGGCGGAATGGCGTCGCGATCGCCATGATCGTAATCCCTCGCGGGATCGGGTCGTTCGGCAATGGGCTGACGATCCTGCTCGCACGAAGCATGAAGCTCGCATGGACATTGCGCGCCTCCAAGACGTCCTCGATCGTGATACCCTCGGCACTCATGATGACTTGGTAGCTCGTCATGGTGTAGAGAGCGTGCTTCGTCGTTTGCTGCCGGATGACTCGGATGATCTCGAGAAGCCGTTCGAGCTCATGGACGCTCATGCCGGCCATGACGGTGAAAAGGGCATTGGCGGACGTGACGCATTCCGCGCATAAGGGTGGCGGAGGTATTGAGCTGTTCTTGTTTGATCCGGAGTTCATCTCTCCTCCTTTCAAGGAGCGTGGGTCAATGGATTCATCTTCGCGCGAAAGGATCGAGGAGGCAAGGGGCACGTAAAAACCACGCTCATTGCGTGGTTTTTACGTGGCGGAGAGGGAGGGTTAAGAACTTGATTCCAGACGAGGTTCAAGGAGTTTTCGAGGATTGTTATCGAGTGTTTTTGAGGTGAGTGGGTCGAACACTTCCCCAGAGCTTTAGACTAAAATATTAATAGGTTGAAAATTCAACCCTAGATTGTGCCACCCCTCATCCACAGGTCTCTGCCAAGAC
>CAZWYJ010000007.1:0-24893 GCA_964638165.1 uncultured Gammaproteobacteria bacterium
TATGGCACATCTTGAAGATGTATTATTCATACTAAGTCTGCTAGTCTAGAGCCTTTGCAAATATCGCTGGTTTTCTTAAGCGTCTGTACAGTATCGAAGAACAGATCAATTGGGATTGGTTCCACGAGAATTTTATTAATCTTGAGATGATTCCATACCATTCAGCGAATACAAGTGGTTTACGCATTAACAATCCAGAGAATTTTAAAAAAGTGTACTTTGTAATTTTGTTAAAGTTATTAAAATTCCTAAATCCAAAAAGACCAGTTTTTATTCTCGGCTTTCCAACCTTCGAAAGGTATCTAAGCCATGTTTACTTTAAAGATGTCATTACATTTAAGAAACAGGGGAATTTTTGGATCGGTAAGATTGGAGGTGGATACGATTTTGTCGGCCTCCCATTCTTGACGATGGTAAAAGGAGGTAAGGACGGGCTTGTTAGAGGATTGAAGGAATCTGAATTAAGTAGATTTTTTACTAATATGTAATTTTCAACCCCACCTTCACCCCGACCACTCCGTACTCCCTCTCCTCGTTTTCAGAATAGAACTGACGGATCTCTGCGAGAAGATCTTCCGTCGTGGAATCTCCGCCGAACAGGGAGGCGGGGAAATCGGTCATGAGCTCTTTGAATGAGCGATAGCGAAAGATCGCGATCACTCGCGTTTTGACTTCTTGCGTTTCATCATCCGCCAAGCGAAAGAGGATCTCGTCGCCGGGATTGATGAGCTTTCTCTTGTCATCGAATAAACGGGATTCGATCACCTTTGTGCCATTTCGGACTTTTTCAAACGGGCCTTTCTTTAAGCGCATTTCATGTTGCATATGGGGGCACGGTAATCTTTAAGAAACCATTTTGCAAGCAGGAACGGATGTGATCGGAAATTATTTGTGAATGTTCATTTGTAAAAATTAAGCGTATACTTTTTTGCAGTACATGTCATCTTTTGGCGTGAACAGGTTTTCTCGCGACATTTCAATCCTGATGATTGTTATCTGGATGTATGGTTTTATATCTGGTTTTTTGACGACTACGGGTAATGAAATTTTTGGAATGCATATACCTGTTCTCGTTCAAATACTTAATCCATTCGTATTAGTACTCATATTCATTTTTCTCCTTTATAAGGTTGGTAATTCCGCTGCGAATCAGATAAGGGGCATAAAAGGCGAGTGGAAGACATCAACGATTTTGCATCAGATGTGGGACGATGGCGTGCGTCACTTGGATGACGTTTTACTCACGAATCGTGGGAATATTGATCATGTCGCTATTGCGAGTACGGGTGTTTGGGTGATTGAAACGAAGCATATTGATGAAGATCTCAAAAAAGTTAATGGGGTACTGATCAAGAATGGAAAACGGTTCACAAAAAATTTACAGCATGATTTAAAGCAAGCCTACGCCGAGGCCAAGGCGGTTCATTCTTTTTTTGCTCGAAAAGGAATGAAGGACGTGCCTGTATATCCGGTACTTGCTTTTGTTGGTTCTTATGCTCGAATCAGAGTTGGTCTTGATCCGGTTGATGGCGTTTTTATTGTAGGGAGCCTTGGACTTCGACGCTTAATTTTAGATAAGAAACGCAAAGAGCATCTTTCTTCGATCGCTATCGCAAAGATGGTGGATGTGCTCAAGCCCTTTCAAGGAAAGGAGTAATTTCGAAAACGCCGTTGCTTGAGCAGGCAACGGCGTCGTCGAGTTGGGGGAGGGAGGGAATGAATCACCCCCTCGAAGGAGCGATGGGAAGGAGCTGACCCGGCTGCATGGGATCGAAGAGGGGCCGTGGTCGTCGTTCCTCTGACTGCGGAACGAGTCCGGGATTGAGGAGCTTCATTACCCCAGTTGCTCGTTGACTCATGGCCACGAGCGTCTGTCCGGCCGTGCGAGCGATCAGGTCGTTCTCGAGATGTCCTTGTCGTCCAAGCTCCAGGGCGCGGTCTCTGAATCGTTCTTTCTGGCCTTCGAGGAATGCGAGGACGATGTCTTTCCAGCTCGAGTTCCTGGAGAACATCAGGTCAGGCCGGCCTCGCGGATACAGGATGCTCGCTCTTCCGGTCTTCAGGAAAATGCAGACCATATCCCTGTTGATCATACACCCGTCTCGCAGGTCATGGTGCGCATTTACCACCAGGACAACAGAATCGTCTTGGGATTCGTTCGGCGCATAGGCTTTCGCTTGGCTCGGATCGGTATTGAACGAGAACAGGACGGTGTCCAGTTCCGGGCGAAGCGAGTAGGGGAGAGCGTCGCTCAGCCAAATCGTTCGGACGAACGGAGGACGACGTACGTTCTCCGGCAGGTCGCATAGCTCATCGCCGATCAGGTGGAAGAGCTGGACGAGTTGGCTCGGGGCGTCTGCGCTTTCGGGTCGCGGCATGACGAATAGTTTTCTACGGGCGTCTGACACGGAAACCTCCTTCTGTGAAAAGGGCGTGAGCGTAAAAACGCAAACCTTCGCGGGTGTCGCGAAGGTTGGCAGTATGGGGCTTTTTGGCAAAAAAGTCAATGATGGAGATCTTTTGTCGCTCTGTTACGCGCTGGCACCGGCTCGGCGACGCTCGAAATCTTTCAGAAAACGCTTCCGAATACGGATATTGATTGGGGTGACTTCCACGAGCTCATCGTCGCCGATGTATTCAATCGCGGTCTCAAGCGTCATCTGGCGGGCCGGATGGAGCGGATCTGCCGCACCGTCGCCCTTTGAGCGCATATTCGAGAGCTTCTTTTCCTTGCACACGTTTACGACGATATCCTCGGCTTTGGCATTCTCACCAACGACCATGCCCTCATAGACCTCAAGGGCAGGACCGATGAAGAGATCTCCACGTTCCTGGGCATTCACGAGTCCGTAGGTGAGAGACTTGCCGGATTCATGCGCGATCAGGGATCCGTGCGGGAGGGCGGTGAGCTCGCCGGCGAATGGCTTGTAGCCGAGGAGGAGGGTATTCATGATGCCCAAGCCCTTGGTGTCGGTAATGAAGCGGCTGCGGTATCCGATCAATCCGCGCGTTGGCGCTTCAAATTCCAAGAAGGCAATACCGTTCTCATTCTTCATGTCCTTGAGTTCACCCTTGCGCTTGGCGAGCTGTTTGATCACGGAGCCGGAAGAAACTTCCGGGACTTCGATGGAAACCTGTTCGTATGGTTCGAGCGTTTGCCCGTTCTCCTCCTTCAAGATCACGCGCGGACGGGAAACCTGCAATTCAAAACCTTCGCGACGCATCTTCTCGATCAAGATGGAAAGGTGGAGTTCTCCGCGTCCGGAGACTTCGAAACTCCCGTCGGACGATCCCGCTTCCACGCGGAGCGCCACGTCATTCTGCAGTTCGCGCTGGAGGCGGTCCGAGATGTTTCGGCTCGTGGTGAACTGACCTTCTTTTCCGGCGAACGGCGACGTATTCACGCCGAAGGTCATCTTCACGGTCGGTTCCTCAATTTTCATCACGGGCAAAGCATCCGGCTGATTGATGTCTGCGAGCGTCTCTCCGATATTGATCTCTGGAATGCCCGAGATCGCCACAATTTCGCCTGCGGGCGCGCTCTGTACTTCATCGCGGCCCATGCCCATGAAGGTCATGATATTTGCGATCTTGGCCGGCTTCATTACGCCGTCGCGATTGATCCAGGCGACCGGGCCCGGCTTCGCGGTTCCGCGCACTACGCGGCCGATGGCAAGCTTGCCCTTGTACGTATCGTACTGCACGTTCGCAATGGAAACCTGCAAGGGACCGGAGGCATCCGCCTTCGGTGCAGGGATATTCTCAATCACGCTCTTGAAGAGCGGTTTGATATCCGTCATGGACGCGAGGTCCGGTTCAAGTCCGGCTTTGCCCTGCTTGGCAGAGGCGTAGATCACCGGGAAGTCCGTTTGTTCATCCGTGGCATGCAGGTGCACGAAGAGATCGAAGGTCTGATCAAGCACCCAGTCCGGTCGGGCCTCCGGCTTATCGATCTTATTAATGACCACGATGATGCGGTGTCCGGCTTCGATGGCCTTCTTAAGAACGAACTTGGTCTGTGGCATGGGGCCCTCCTTGGCATCCACGAGCAAGAGTGCGCCATCCACGAGGTTCATGATGCGCTCCACCTCTCCTCCGAAGTCCGCGTGTCCGGGAGTATCCACGATATTGATCTTGACCCCGTCATACATCACGGTCGCATTCTTGGAGAAAATCGTAATCCCGCGCTCGCGTTCGAGCTCGTTCGAGTCCATGATGGTTTCGCCCTCGAGCCCGCGCTCCCGGAATGTCTCCGATTGCTTTAACAAAGAATCCACGAGCGTGGTCTTGCCGTGGTCAACGTGGGCGATAATGGCGATATTTCGCAGGTCCATAGGGGTGTTTGTGGGTTTGGCATTGGGGTTTTGGCCAGGATCATACATCCTAAAACCCAAATGCCAAATCCCGATCGGTTGCGGGAGTATAGGCGAAACAAGGGTTTTTGTCAAAGGGATTGGACGCCTTTATGGACAGGGAGGGGTCAGGGTCTCTACAATACAAATATTCAGCGCATATGTACGAAGAACCACAACGACATCAGGAACCCGTGAATCCGTACGGACACCTCGTCCGCATGGAGCAGGGGAATGTCATGGATGCGCGACAAGCACGTGATTTTATGGAGTCATGGGAGCATCTTGAGAGCGAGATGGTTGCACTTGGAGGGCGGTACGTTGAGGACTGGAATGGGGAGATGCAGAATATCGCGAGAACGCATCCGAATCTCCTCGTTCGCCGGGAACGTCCACGTGTTGTGTTGGATGCCTTGTCATCGCAAGGACATCTCGAGATCACGCAGGATGACCAGAAGCACGGAGAAAAGATGTACCCAAATGCCGGCGTGATCGGCACGGACGGATACGGGTTACGCATTCCGTATCAGCGAGGATTCGGTGGCATTGAAGCGGAAGAAGGAGGGCGGGGAAAAGTCGTCTCTATTTTAGGCTTCCTGCCAAATCCTTCCATGGAGATCGTCCCACTTTCAAGTGATGTTTCGTATGCGCATTACGACAAGGATCCGAAGGAGCGATCCATGGTGCGCATGGTGAAGGGGAATGTTCCCGTTTCCGACATCCGTTTTTTGCTTGTGCGCTTTCCCAGAAAACATGTTCCGGAGGAATTTCTCACAGAGCAAGAGCTGGAGTATGAGGATCAGAAATTTGTGAATCGGCTGTTCGTCTTTGATGAGGAAAAGATCAACAATTAAATTGACCGGATCCGCTGAAAGCGAATCCGGTCTTGCGTGAGGATGAGTGTGGCAACGAAGGACGATGTCACCGACGCTCATCGTGCGCCTCCTGGCAGTCTCGGCATCGGAGGGCGCCGGGAACCGCGCGAAGGCGCGCTTCGGGAATCGGGTGCTCGCAGTCGGTGCAGATGCCATATGTTCCGGCGTCAATTGCCACGATCGCGGCTTGAAGGCGCGGGAGGGATGTGCGAACTTTGGTGCCTGTCCGTAGGGACATCTCGCCTCCTTGCCGGAGTTCATCCAGACCGCGTTCCGCGAATGCCCTCGCTCGATCTGCGAGAAGTTTACGTTGCTCGTGCTTGTCCATGAGGATTTCTCCTTGATGGTGTCAGAATAAAGAAAAGAGCGGATAGTATATGTATCAAAAGATATAGAATTTGTCAAGCGTCTTAGGCACGTAAAAACGACGGACGAGCCGTCGGTTTTAGGTACTCTGTAAAAAGCCTCCGCTTCGCTTCGGCTGGCTCCGCCGCCACGTAGAACGTGGCAAGCTGTGAACCGCGCCTAGACAATTTGGAGGCCGCGTAAAAGCCTCCGCTTCGCTTCGGCCACGGGGCACGTAAAAACGACGGACGAGCCGTCGTTTTTACGTGGTGGGCGAGGAGAGAATCGAACTCTCATGACCTTGCGATCGCAGGATTTTGAGTCCTGTGCGTCTACCAATTCCGCCACTCGCCCGTGTGCAGTAGCTAGTAGCTAGGGGCTAGTAGCTGGTATAGAGGAAGAACATCTAAATGACGACCAAAACGATACATGTTTGCCGAGGCTTCGTCAATGATTTTGTCGCGAGTAGCTTGTAGTTTATAGCTAGGAAAAACATGCGTGATAACGTGAATAATCTTTCAAAAACTCCAGCTACTAGCCCCTAGCTACTAGCTACCCTTTTCCCCACGCAGGCCTTGAACAAACACCCCCTGGGGGCGTATGATACTCGGGCTATGGGACGGATCATCTCTGTGGTCAACCAGAAGGGTGGCGTGGGCAAAACGACCACGGCCATCAATCTGGGCGCCTACCTCGCAGAGGCGGGGAAATTCGTCCTGATCGTTGATTTGGACCCGCAGGCCAATGCCACATCCGGCATTGGCGTTGATTTTCAGACCATCGAACGCGGCGTGTACGAATCCGTGCTCGGCATCGTGAGCATGAAAGAGATCGTACAGCCGACCGCGCACCCTACGCTTCGCATTGTTCCGGCGACCCCCGCTTTGGCGGGATTGAACGTAGAGCTCGTTCCCATGGAGCGTCGCGAACACCGATTGCGCGATGCCCTGCTCGAGATCCGGCACGATTACGATTACATCTTGATTGACTGTCCGCCCACACTCGGTTTGATTACCTTGAATGGCATTGTGGCCGCGGACGATATTCTTATTCCGGTACAGGCGGAATACTTCGCGCTCGAAGGACTGGGTCAGTTGCTCGAGACAGTGAATCTGGTTAAAGAGCGCATTCGTCCGGAGATAAACGTGCTCGGTGCCGTGCTCACGATGTACGATGGACGGACCAAGCTTTCCGAGGACGTTCTGCAGGAACTCTATAAGTATTTTCCGAATAATATTTTCCGCTCCGTGGTACCGCGAAGCGTTCGCTTGGCAGAGGCACCGTCGTTCGGCCGATCCATTGCGGCATTCGACCGATACTCGAAGGGCGCAAAGGCGTATGAGCGCCTTGCTCGTGAAATCATCGAAACGGAAATCAATCACGTGCACGCGGTATGATCATGATGAAACGTCCATCCGGTTTAGGGCGCGGATTAGGCGCACTCATTCCGCCAGCACAAGGCGGAACATTTTCTTCATCCCGTTCGGTGGATCTCGAGGTTCCGCTTTCCGCACCCGTTTCGCCTCAATCGGAGGATGCGTCACAGTCGCAAGGCGTCTATCGGGAAATTCCGATATCGGATGTGGAGCCGAATCCGCATCAGCCTCGAAAACACTTCGATCATACGGCGCTTGAGGACTTAGTGTCCTCAATTCGCGAGCGCGGCATCATCGAGCCTCTCGTTGTGACGGAGAAGTTGGATGGGAAGTACGAGCTGATTGCGGGGGAGCGACGTTTGCGTGCCGCGAATATCGCCGGGCTCCGCATGGTACCGTGCGTGGTGCGCGGGCAGACGGATGACCGGGAGAAGCTCGAGCTCGCGATCATCGAAAACGTGCAGCGTCACGATCTCAATCCGATTGAGGAAGCATTCGCGTATCAGCGACTCGTTGACGAGTTCGGTCTCACGCAGGACGAAGTTGGTATCCGCGTAGGAAAGAGTCGTCCGCAGGTCGGGAATACGATTCGATTATTGCAGCTCCCGCACGAGATTCAGCAGGCGCTCATGGAGCGGAAGATTTCGGCATCGAATGCGCGCACCCTCCTTTCGCTCCCAACGGATGCAGAGCGCATGGAGCTGTTCCGCGCCATGCTCTCGCAGAATTTTACGGTTCGGCAAGCGGAAGATCGTGTCGGTCATCCGCGCGCGGCGCGCATGGTTGATCCGAACATCGCGGAGCAGGAACGGAATCTTCGCGAAAAACTCGGGCATCGCGTATCCATCAAGCGTTCGTCTTCGGGCGAGGGTGAGATCCGCATCGCGTTTCAATCAGATGAGGATTTGCAGGATTTGTGCAAGCGGTTGGGGGCATAGGGGTCGTAGGGCAAGAGTAGGGGCATCCCGATGAACATCGGGATGCTCCTACTCTTGCCAAGCGCACTCGATAGCCTTACGCTTGTATTATGACGCGAGTACAGCCGACAATTGACGACATTGTCGCAGAATTGCGGGGATATGACCCGAATGCGGATATTGAAACGCTTCGGTCCGCTTTTGTATTCGCGAATCAGGCGCATGCCGGCCAAGTACGCGCGAGCGGAGAGCCGTACATCAATCACTCATTGGCTACGGCGATGCACTTGGCGGAAATGAGACTTCCGATGAACATGATCGTGGCCGGGCTCTTGCACGATGTTCCGGAAGATACGAATCGAACGAATGAAGAGATCGAAGAGCATTTTGGGAAGGATGTCGCGACGATGATCGCGGGTATCACGAAACTGGGGAGGATTAAGTATCGTGGCATTGAGCGGTACGTGGAGAATTTGCGTAAGATGTTTTTGGCCATGGCGCAGGATATTCGCGTGATCATCATCAAGTTCGCGGATCGTTTGCACAACCTTGAAACGCTCGACGCGCTTCCTCCCAAGAAGGCGTACCGTGTGGCGCTTGAGTCGCTTGAGATCTATGCACCGATCGCAAACCGTCTGGGAATGGGAGAGATGAAAGGACGTCTTGAGGACGCCTCGTTTAAGTACGTGTACCCGAAGGAGTATGAATGGACGGTTTCGCTCGCGCAGTCAACGCGAAAGGGCAAGCAGGAGTATCTGAGCTCCGTCATCGAGAAGACGGATCATGCGCTCACTGTGGCCGGAGTCAGTCATACCGAAGTTCATGGTCGAGCCAAACATCTCTACTCGCTCTATCGAAAACTCCTTCGTCAGGATCGTGATATCGCACGTATCTACGACATCATTGCCATCCGCATCATCGCTCCGACGATCGCGGATTGCTATGCGGCGCTCGGGGTCATCCATAGCGTATGGACGCCGCTCAAGGGGCGGATCAAAGACTACATCGCGACGCCGAAGCCGAACGGGTACGCGTCACTGCACACGACCGTTTTTTGCGAAGACGGAGAGATCGTTGAATTTCAGATTCGCACGGAGGAGCTCCACAATCGGGCGGAGTACGGTATTGCCGCGCACTGGCAGTATGACGAACACAAGGGCCGTCAGCACATTGCGCCAAAGCTACCGGGGAACCGCATGGATTGGATCACGCAACTCTCGGAACTCCATCGTGAAGCTTCAGATACCGGTCAATATATCAAGATCCTGGAAGAGATGAAGATTGATCTGTTTAAAGACCGCATTTTCGTTTTCACTCCGAAAGGTGATGTCATCGAACTCCCGGAAGATTCAACTCCTGTTGATTTCGCCTATCAGATTCATTCGGATATCGGGGACAAATGCACGGCGGCAAAAGTGAACGACAAAATGGAGCAACTAAACGTCTCGTTGAAGAGCGGAGATGTCGTTGAGATCGTGACAGACAAGGGGCGAAAGGGTCCGAACCCGGACTGGCTTCATTTCGTCAAAACGCGGTACGCCCGATCGAAGATTCGCCAGCACGCTCAGGCGTCCATTAAAGGATGGATCAAGGGGCTCATTCCGGGCGGAAGAGGTTGATGAGATTGAATTGACAAATTGGCTTTACCGTGCTATACTATCGGCATCTTATGAGTGTTGACATGCCTTCTTCAGATCCGACATCATCGCAGAATATCCCTCCTTCGCCACCAAGCGCGGATACGTCTGGTCCGGATAAGAGTGGACGTCAGCCCAAAAGGAAGAAGCCGAGAGGGAAGGGGCAGGGCGAATCTCGGTATGCCAACCTCGCTCCCGAAAGTCTTTCAAGGGAAACCGTTGAGGCCACGATTGATTCATTGGGAAATGACAATAGCCTGCTCGTTCCTCCGTCCGGAAGAGTTGAGGTTTTTTCTGCTGACGCTTTTACGAAAAAGGAGGATTTCCTGCAAAAGAGCGATGCTGTTTTGGACCGACGTGAGGAGTGGAAAGCTGAAGCGCAGAAACTGCGAGAACAGCAAATGCTCTCGGCAACGGATCGGGCACGACAGGCTGTTCTCATGGAGCGTTTGACGCTCGTATCCCATTATGAACGTTTTAGAAAAGTCATTGGTGAAATGAATGAACTGGAAGAACGGATTGGAATCCTTAAGGAGGATCAGCGTAAGGATGCGATTCGTCTGAAGGCCGTTCAAGAGTATCCGAAAGTGGATGATGAAGCGATTAAGGAAAAAGAGAAGGAGGTCGAAAAGGTCCAAGAAAAACGCGATGATTTGTTCAAGAAAGCCGAAGATTATCCGGATGAGGTGGAGAGAGAGGAGCTTGAGGTAGCCGAGACACGTTTGAGACTGGTAAAACGGGAGTTGAAAGCGCTCCCGACATTTGAAGAGAAACGTGGACCGTATCGCATGGCGCTTCTCGCGCGCATGGATGCCCGTCATGATGACATCGAGAAGGAAGAAGGAGCGATGAAAGAGCTCGGAAAGACGCTCGAAGCCATCATGAAAGACCTCGCCATTCTTGAGTTCCGCGCCGGGGATTTGGAGGATCCGCCGGGTGATTCTCGCAACGGATCCGCGAAACCGGATTCATTCGCTTCTCGCCTCAAACAGGGCGCTGCAAACGCGACTCGTGCGACCGTGAAGGGCACCGTGAAGGCGGGGAAGATTGGAGGTGCTGGCGTGGCCATCGGCGGATTGAGCATTTTTGCCTTGGCTACCGTTCCGTTTCATCTGGCCTCCATTCAGCTGAAGCGGCTCTATAATTTTTCCATGAATCCGATGCCAACGATCACGAAGGGATTCGGTCGGATTGAGAAGTTCTATAAAGACGGAGGGGCGTGGAATGGAACGGGCGATACGATCCGTTGGCTTCTCTTGGGCGATCCGGAGCCGGAGAAGAAGGATAAAAAATAAGGGCGGGGTCTCGAACCCCGCCTTTATTTTTTTACTCTTCTTCCCGTGCTCGCGTGTACTCGCACGCTTCGTTCGAGCACGTCACCTTGGTTTTCTTCGCGATGAGTGGCCATCCGCACGTTGGGCACGGTTCGTCGCTCGGCTTGTCCCAGAATGCCTGATCGCAATCCGGGTATCGGTTGCAGGAGTAGAAGGTCTTGCCCTTTTTTGTTCGCTTCTCAATGATGTCTCCCTGTTTGCATTTCGGGCACGTCACGCCGATTTTGCGTTCGATGGATTTGATATTCTTGCATTCCGGATAGCGTGAACAGGAGAGGAATGGGCCGAATCGCCCGACTTTCTTGACCATCGGTGCGCCACACGTGTCGCAAATTTGATCCGTCGGTTCCGGGGCCGCGAGATCCGGGGCTCCCTTGACCGGGCGAGTACGCTTGCATTCCGGGTACCCGCTGCACGCGAGGAATTTTCCAAAGCGTCCGTGCTTGAGCGTCATCGGCTTTCCGCACGTGTCGCAGACTTCTCCCTCGGCTTCCTTCTGCCCTTCCGCATCGAGCTCTTTTTCCTGCTCTTCGAGATTGAGATGGAAGGGTCCGTAGAACGCTTGGAGGAGCGGGCGCCATTCCATTTCACCTTCCGCGATTTTATCGAGGGAGGATTCGAGCCTGGCCGTGAATTCCGGATCAACGATACTCGGGAAGCGCTTCACGAGCAGGTCATTTACCTGTCCGGCAATCTCCGTTGGAAATAGTCGCTTCCGTTCGTCACGCTCCACGTATCCGCGGTCAATGAGCGTGGAGATGGTGCTCGCATACGTGGACGGCCGACCGATACCATCTTCTTCCAGCTTTTTCACGAGCGAGGCATCAGAGAAGCGCGGCGGAGGCTCGGTGAAGTGCTGTTTCCCTTCGATGGATTCCGCCGTAAGTGTTTCGCCCTCGTGGAGTTCCGGCAGGAGCTTGTCTTTATCCTGATCCGGGTACAGTTTGAGATATCCGTCAAAGACCACGCGCTGTCCGGTTGCCCGGAACATCGCTTCACCTCCGGTACGCGCGTCCGCGGACGCCGTACCTCCGACGATGTCCACGGAGGTCGCCATCATACGCGCGGGTTGCATCTGCGTGGCCACGGCGCGCTGCCAGATGAGGCGGTAGAGCTTGAGGAGTCCGGCTTCGAGGTAGGGGGCCACGGCTTCCGGAGTGCGCGACACGTCTGTTGGACGGATCGCCTCATGCGCCTCTTGCGCGCCCTTGCTGGATGTTTTGTACCGCCGTGGCTCGCTGAGTGCGTAGTCATTTCCATACGTTTCCTGAATGTGCGCCTTGGCCTCATTCAAGAATTTATCCGAAAGGTTCTGCGAATCCGTTCGCATGTACGTAATCAAACCGATCTGACCTTCGTTTCCGAGCTCGATGCCTTCGTACAGTTTTTGCGCGAGCGTCATGGTCTGTTTCGACGTAAAGCCGAGACGCGTATTCGCGGTCTGTTGCAGTGTGGATGTGGTGAACGGAGCCGGGGGAGCGGATGTTTTCTCTTTTGCCGTAACATTCGCAATGCTCCACGATGCATTCTTGAGCTGTTCGAGGATTTCGTCCGCGCGAGACTTTGTGGAGATTTCGAACTTATCGATCACCTTTCCATTCAGGGTGTGGAGTTTCGCTTCGAACGGATCGGAAGATCCGGACCCGCCGCGGCGGGCAGGACGGAACATCGCCTCGATTGACCAGTATTCCTGCGGCACGAATGCGATGATCTCGCGTTCTCGCTCTACGATGAGACGGAGTGCAACGGATTGCACGCGTCCGGCGGAGAGTCCGCGACGAACCGTCTTCCATAGAAGCGGAGAGAGCTCGTATCCGACGAGACGATCGAGGATGCGACGGGCCTGCTGGGCGTCTACGAGCTTGAGATCAAGCGCGCGCGGATGCTCGATGGCATGCTCAATAGCGTCCTTTGTGATCTCGTGGAATGTGATGCGTTTAGTCTCGTTCGGATCAATATCCAAAATATGCGCTAGGTGCCAGCTGATCGCTTCTCCCTCGCGGTCTTCATCTGT
The DNA here is from genome assembly GCA_964638165.1 of uncultured Gammaproteobacteria bacterium. Lineage (GTDB taxonomy): Bacteria > Patescibacteriota > Patescibacteriia > 2-12-FULL-60-25 > 2-12-FULL-60-25 > 2-12-FULL-60-25. Next base: position 12,851 of record CAZWYJ010000007.1, read on the forward strand.
TGCGAAGAGCACGGCTTTGGCCTTTTTTGCGGCCGCCTGGAGCTCCTTCACTTTTGGCTTGCTTTTTGCCGGGATGAGATATGTCGGTTCAAAACCATTTTCAACATCTACGCCGATTTTTGACTTCGGGAGATCTCGCACGTGGCCGAAGCTCGCCAGGACGGTATAGTCCTTTCCGAGGTAGCGCGAGATGGTTTTTGCCTTTGTTGGGGACTCAACGATGACGAGTTGCATGTTCGTAGAGGATACACGGTTTTACGGGGATTCGTCGAATAGAGCGAAAAATGCCTAAAAACCGATGAAATAGTTCCTTTGGCCTATCATTAATATAGGACGGTGTCAAGGGCTACACCCACCCCGTAGAACGGGGCACAGCCCCCGGCCATTCCCTTTCATACATCCACACCCACCCCCGCCCGCAACGCCTCGCAAGCTCGGCTTGCGTGGCGGGCGGGCCTAACCCCTCCCTTATTTCTCGCTTCGCTCGAAAGGGAGGGGAGCTCTCTAAGGATGCATTGCCTTTCATAGCAAGCTCCCTTCCCTTTTAAGGGAAGGGTCGGGGATGGGTGGGGAAAGGCTGGGGACCGCATCTCCTTCCTCTACCCTCTACCCTCTACCCTCCCATATCTCCCTGGCTCCTCCTGGAGCACGCGCCCCTTGATTTCAAGGATGCTTAAAAGGCTGCCGATTTCGCCCGAGGATCGGTTTGTAAGGCGAACGAGGTCGTCGGCAGAACGTGGCTCGGAAAGGAGGGAGAGGAGCTCGGATTCTTGGGGTGTGATTGGCATTTTCGTTCTGGAGGAAGAGATGTGCGCGGCATGCGTAGCGTGGCGAATGCCGAGCGCCTGCCACAAATCTTCAATACTCGTACACGGCGTGGCTCCATCTTTGATGAGCTGATTTGTCCCCTGCGAGGATTCCGACCAAATCGAGCCCGGAACCGCGAGGACGTCTCTCCCTTGCTCGAGCGCGAGTTTGGCCGTTGTGAGTGCGCCGGATTTTTGACCGGCCTCGATAATGATCGTGGCGTCCGCAAGTCCGGAGATGAGGCGATTGCGGTGGAGGTAGAGGTAGGGAAGCGTTGGCGTGCGTGGCGCGTGTTCCGAGATTATTGCGCCACCGGCTTCGAGGATGTCATACGCGAGCTTCACGTGCGACTGTGGCATGATGGATGCGTCAGATACGCCGCTCGGAACCACGGCAATGGTCGGAAGGTTTGCGGAAATCGCGGATCGATGCGCGCACGCATCTACGCCGAATGCGAGGCCGGAAACAATGGAAGCATTACTCGCCTGAAGTTCTTGGACGAGAATTTCCGTGCACCGCTTTCCGTAGCTCGTCATACCGCGCGTGCCAATGACGGCGATCCGTAGTCCGTCGCGCGGGACGCATCCTCGAACGAAGAGGGCGACAGGAGGATCCGGGATCGTTTTGAGAATATCCGGAAAATCAGGATCTTCCGGAAGAAGAAAAGCGATCCGCTCCCGTTCGATTTCTTCCAGGTCTTTATCCAGTTCTCCGTGAACGCTCGCGGCGAGGCTCTCTCGTTGCGTATCGGAAAGACCGGCCTTTTCCCATGCGCGAGGAGAAGAGAGGAAATTGTGGAGGTCGCTCCCCGCAACGGAACGGATACGTCGGATGGCTTGCGTTCCGCACTCCCATGCGCGAATGAGTCGGTAGGTGGCAAGGCGTTCCTTTGACCAGCGGGTTGGAGAAGGGTAGATGGTAGGTGGTAGGTGGTAGGTAGGGAGGGGATTCATAGGCTTGACGAAGAAAGGGGGTTTTGATAAGACAAGGGTATTCAAAAGCGCCTTGCCTACTGTTCACGTGAGACTTTACCCCGGGATTGCCCCTCCAGCCCGGAATAACAGGTCTAGCGTGGGCAGTATGCAGGTCGTTTTGTTTTTGGGTTTGATGGCTTGGCGCATACCTTCGTCAAAATCTGCGCTTCTCGCTCCGTGTACTGTTCAGTACACATCGCTTCGATGCTCGATTTTTCCTCGGTCTGCATCCAATCCATCAAACCTCCAAGTTCGGCAGTTTTCACGGATAGAGGCTGTGTGGCAATTCCCGCGCCCCCCGCCTGCCATCGCCTGCGCGAAGCAATGGCGGGGGCAGGCCGCGATCTACGCCCCACGCCCCAGAAAAAAACATCCGCTAGGCGGATGTTTTGTCTTTTTTGTTCCAGGCATTGGAGGCTTTGGTAATGCCTCCTTCTATCCAGTCTCGCATTCCGGAAACCATGTCAAGGGGTTTCGGAAGCTCTTTTGGGGATAAGCGGGAGAGAACCCAGTCTTCTGTGGCAATTGGCTTCGTAGGTTTGCCGATGCCGAGGCGCAGACGGGCAATGGCTTTTGATCCAAGTTTCTGCTGGATGTCCTTGATGCCATTGTGCCCGGCCGGACTTCCTTGCGCCATGAATTTCATCCGTCCGGTCTCGATATCAAGGTCATCATGCACGATCAGGATATCTCCGACCTCAATGCCGTAGAAGGAAGTGATCGCGTTCACAGCATCTCCAGAGAGATTCATGAAGGTGAGGGGCTTCGCGAGGAGGACTTTTTCTTCTCCATGCCGAAACGAGGCGATCTCCGCGTGTCGCTTGCGATCCGTTTTCCATGGAGCGCCTTCCTTGTTCGCGAGCGCATCAACAGCAAGGAAGCCGGCATTGTGCCGGGTGCGTTCATACTCGTGCCCCGGATTTCCGAGTCCAACGATGAGTTTCATAGGAAGGTCGTAGGTCGTAGCTTGTCCCGAGGCTTTTGCGAGGGATTGGGCGCAGGTCTAAAATTTGGAGCGCTTCTTTGGCTTGCGGATAATGCCTCGTATGCGGGATTTTGGTGCAGCAGGAGCGACCTTTTTCTTCTTCGGTGCGTCGTATGTCTGCTCAATACCTTCACCGCGAAGATTCCATGCGCGTTCCGATTTTGCCATCGGAACATTCGAAGCGCGAACGTCAATCGGCGTTCCCTCGAACCCGTACTTTTCGCGGATGCGCCGTTCGAGGAATTTGAGCCAACTCGGATGCAGTGTCTCTTTTTCTCCGCGCACGGTCACGAGAAAAGTCGGTGGCGCGGTATTCGTCTGCGCGATGTCGTGGATATGTGGAGATTTCGGTCCAAGCACCTGAAGCGGCTTCTTTTGTTTGATGACGCTCTTGAGTAGACGGTTGATGGCATTGTAATCAATGACCCGATAGCGTTCCTGCTGGATACGAATAGCGGCATCGAGGACATCCGTTGTTCGGCGATGGACTTTTGCGGAAACGAAGATGATTGGCGCCCAGGAAAGGAAGGGGAAGATGGCGCGCAAGCGCGCCTCGGCTTCCGTGGCGCTTCGCGTTGTTTTTTCTTCGACGAGATCCCACTTGTTTACCGCGATGATGAGACCCTTGCGTTCTTCCTTCATGAGTCCGCCCAGTTCCTTGTCCGCACCCAGGGGATCAATGGTGGCGTCAAGCACGAGCACGGCAATATCTGCGCGATCGAGCGCGTTCTTGTTTCGATCGATCGCTTCGTGCTCGATATCGTCCTTGATCCGTGCGCGTTTTCGCATGCCTGCCGTGTCCACGAGTACGATTTTGCGTCCGTCATACATGAGCTCGGTATCTTGCGGTTCGCGTGTGGTGTGCGGTTGATCCGCCACGATGACGCGCTGCTCTCCGAGGATGGCATTAACGAGGGAAGACTTCCCGACATTCGTCCGTCCCATGATGACGACGTGAATCGGTCCGTCCGGTCCGCTTTCCCGTCTCGTTTCGCGCGTCGGTCCCCGCACTTTTTTTCGTGCTTCCTCAAGAGGTTTTCCGGTTTTTTTGAGCGCGTGATAGATCGCGTCGAGCAGATCTCCCACGCCCTTGCCCGTGGCGCCACTAATCGGAAGGGGATCTCCCATGCCGAGTCCATATACGCCGGTTCCGCCCAGTTCAGCGATGTCACGTGCGTTATCTGCCTTGTTCGCCACGAGGATGGTCGGTTTTTTGAGCCGGCGGAGTTCTTTGGCGAGTTGAACGTCCTCGGCGATGACGCCGACTTTGGTATCAAACAGGAAGAGAATGACGTCCGCTTCGCGCATGGCAATATCCACTTGTTCGCGGATGCCTCGCCCGACGTCGTTATCTTCCACGTCCACGCCACCGGTATCAATGAATTGGAATTCCATGCCACGCCAAACCGCTGTTTCGATATTGCGGTCGCGCGTGGTGTGCGGCCGATCGGAAATGATCGCGCGCCTCCCTTCGACGACCCTATTCCAGAGCGTTGATTTTCCCACATTGGCACGACCGACAATGGCGATGACGGGGAGGGTGGAGCGGGTTACGCGAGGGTGTTCCATAGCAGTATCAGTATCAGTTGGCGAACGCGTTGATTGGTAAGTGGTTGATTGGTTTTTGCAACAAGCTTTCCCCAATCAACTACTTACTAATCAACTAATCATCTACTTTAAAACTGCGTTGAGACGTTTGTGCCGAGGATGACGAGGAAATCCGTTTGATTTTCATCGGCCGGAGACTGTTCATTCTGCGTTGTGGTCGAGGTTGCCCATGACGGGGTGGTTGTTGCAACGCTGGCTTTGAGCGCGGATCGGAGTTTTTCCAGATCCTCCGCCTTCGCGCCGTGCGTGAGATCAATGATCGTCGTTTGCGCGTAGTCTCGGCGGGCGGCATTCCCAACGGTCTCGATAAGGTAGCCTTTTGATCGCAGATTTTGGGATGCCCGAGAGGCGAGACCCGTGACATTCGTGCCATTGCGGACTTCGAGACGGATCGGCGTGACCCCCTGTTTGACTTCCTCCGCCTCTTCGCCGAACGGATGTTGCGCGATCATTTGGATCTCGGACCAATCGGGTTCTTTCGGGAAGAGCATGTACGCGCCGTTCACCATTTGGGAGGCGAGCTCTCCGTCTGCGGCATTCGTGAGCACGCGCATGGTCACACGGTCGGAGGAGAAGCTCTTCGCAAGCGGGGCGAGCTTGATCATGTCCCACGGCGTGAGATCCGTCTGGATGTTTGAAGCGATTGCCTGGTAGAGTTTGGTGACCTTGGACGGATTCGTGAGCGTGCCCATGGAGAGGAGCTTGTCCTTCACGGCGAGCATGATAATTTGCTGGCGACGCGATCGGGCGAAATCACTTCCTTCCCCGTTGTTTCCATGACGCGATCGGGCGTAGATGAGCGCCTGGTCTCCGTTCATGTTCTGCTCACCCGCTTTAAAAGAAACGGTTTGCCATTTATCATCTTCCGTTGGGTACTCATTATCCGTAAAGCCCCGTTCCACGTTTACGTCAATTCCGTCAATGGCATCGACGAGGTCAACGAAGGCATTGAAGTTGATCTTAATGGCGTGGTCAATGGTGATGTCGAACAGCTCCTCGAAGGCATCGGCGGTTTCCCTGGCGCCTTGTCCGGGATTCGACTGTTCGGCGTATGCGTTTACGGCATTGATTTTGATAAACTTCCCGCCACCGAGAGGGTAGGCGAGATCGCGGGGGACGGACATGATGCCGATGCGATTCGTTTTGAGGTCGGCTGTTGCGATGAGGATGGTGTCCGCGAGTTCCGGTCCGGAGTGTCCTGTTCCGCCAACGCCCATAATGAGGAAGGTGAGACGGTCGTCCGCGATTGCATTTCCGGCCCCGGCCGATGGTTCCCCCCATGCGAGCCGACGGATATCGGCGATGATCGGGAGATTGCCCATTTCGTCGAGCACGCTCGTGCCATGCGTGGCCGCTCGGTAGGATGCGCCGGCACCAACAGCGGCGAGAATCCCCACGGAAACGGCAAAAATGACCGCGATAAACGCGGTTGTTTGACGGGCTTTGCGCTCAGCCTCTCCACCCAAGAGGTCAACCTTGATTCCGTACATGTTTCGTTCGTGAGTGTAGCGTGAAATGAGGGGAATGGGAAGGGCGTGGGGCGTGGGGCGTAGGGCGTAGGGAATGATAGATTGTGCGTGGTACGCGGAATGTTTTTTGACGACGTCTGTTCAGGAATCGAAAATCTCTACACCCCACGCCCTACGCCCCACGCCCCAAATATGCTATCCTACACACATCCCATGATATTCTCACGGAGGAAGAATGAGTGTGGAAAAGTCTCCAACGCGGTTCGCATGGAACGTTGGTGGCTTCTTGGCGTTTTCGTCCTCGCCGTGATCGGTCTTGCCTTTCCGACGGGCGCAACGCTCGCTTTGGGTCTCTCAGATGCGATCAATTGGGTTCTTGTTATTTTTGCGAACTGCTTGGCATGGGTCATACAGATGGTCGGAAACCTCGTTGTCATGTTGGTTGATACGCTGATTCAGATCGCGCAGTACAATACATTCGTTGACGCGCACCCTGTGCGGGTCGGGTGGCCTCTGATTCGCGATGTCACGAACATGTTCTTCATCGTGATCTTGCTCCTCATCGCTTTCTCCGTGATTATTCGATGGTCAAAATTTAATAACTGGAAAGGGACATTGCCGAAGTTTTTACTCATGGCGGTCTTGATCAATTTTTCGCTTCCGCTCATTGGAATTTTGATTGATTTTTCGCAGGTGCTCATGCTCACATTCGTGAACGGGTTTAGAGCCGCCGCCGCCGGAAATTTCGTGCAAGTTTTGAAGCTCGACAAGGTCCTGCAGATAGCGAATGCGCCGATTGATTCGGGCAGTCCGTTCCTCGTACAACTCGTGGCCGCGGAAATGTTCGGCATCTTCATCCTCGGACTCACGTGCACGCTCATGCTCATCATGTGCATCTATCTTGTCGTGCGCATCGTTGGCCTGTGGGTGGCATTAATCTTGAGTCCTTTGGCGTTTTTCATGACAGCGGTGCCGAGCGCACTGGCGTCCAAGATTAGTGGGATTGCGGATGATTATTGGGGCAAGCTCTCCTCCATGCTTACCGGAGGCCCGATCATGGCGTTCTTCCTGTGGCTGACGCTCGCGACCGTATCGAACGGAGGGCTCGGTTCGATCGTGCCGGAGGGGGCGAACGTGAGGCAGTCCGAACAGCAGCAGGTGGAGCGGTATTTCGTCAGCGCAATCGGGAGCGTGGAGGATTTTGGTATTTACCTTTTTGGCATCATCATGATGTTCACGGGTCTCTCAACAGCCGTGAGCGCGAGCGGCAAGCTCAACTCAACGCTCGGGAGCGTGACCGGGAAAATAAAGAGTGGCGGGGTTTGGGCTTCCAAGATGGCGGCGTATGGGGGCGCTTTGGCCGGGGGAGCCTATGCCGGGCGCGTGGCTGGTAAGGTGGGTGGCCGGGCGGGGAGTTGGGTGGATCAGCGCGTAGGCGTCACGAAAGGCGTTGGGAATCTTGTTCGGAGCACGGGTCTGACCTTGAAGATGCCAGCTTTGGCTGCAGCGGGAACGCGTCTTCGTGATACGCGCGCCCGTGCCGTTGAAGCGCGTGGCAAGAAATACGACGAGCAGGTTAAGGACATGAAGCTTTCACCTGAGGAGCAGGTGAAATATGCCCAGCGCATAGAGGCGGGGTCATGGAGCAATGACAAGCGGACGGCCATGAAAGAGCGTCTCTTGAAGATGGGGACGAAGAAAGAGGGGAAGGACGCGCTTTTGAAGGAATACGAAGAGGCGGCAAAGCAGAGTGCGGAGAGGGCAGGATTGAAGACCGGAGAGGGCGCAACGGATGAGCAAAAGGCTGCCTACGCGGCGCACATCGAAGCGTATAAAAAAGAGCAGTTTACGAAGAAGCAGAAGGAGCGTTTGCGGGAGTACGAAAAAACGAATGCGGGTGATGAAGATAAGATGAAGTTCTCCAAGGAGACGATTGAGGCGAGCCCGTCTTTGGCGAAAGATACGTATAATCATGTCATGACGGAGATGGAGAAGGATCCGAATTACTATCGGAAAATTCGGATGGAAGAGTTTGAGAATCCGGACGTATTGCGCGCCATCATGGAGCATGAAAAAGTTTTTGATGAAAAAGGTGAGATTGATAAAACGAATACATTCTATAAGGAGGTCATGGCGAAGGGGGGCGCTCGCGCAAATCTGTTTAAGGCGTATGCGGAAGATGTTCGTCGTGCCGCTGACGCGAAGGGGGTTAATCCGAACGAGCTCTTAAAAGATTCAGCCACCCTACAAGAGACGGGATTATTAAGCGGGAGGTATGTTCAGACGAAGGACAGGAAGCATTATCCAGATGGATATCAGCATATCGCGGCTCCATTGCTGGGAGAGGTTGAGGCGCAGAAAGCTCCGGGTGCGGGCGCAGGTTCTGCGGCTACTCCCGTTGCCGGTGAGTCGTCCGCTCCTCGTCGTGTAGAAACGCCGGAGGCACGTAATGCGGAAGGACGAGTGGCTAGTGCTCGTGCTCGCGTGGAGCATGTTCGTGAAATGCCAGCTGGTCCGGATCGCGATCGTGAGGCGCGAGATGCGCAGGTTGGTCTTCGCGAGGCGCAGGCGTCTGCGGTTGCGGCCGGCGCGCGACTTGATCGGACGTATGAGATGAGTGGCGACGGAGCATTCTTTTCAAGCGATGATGATAAGCATTTTGAGGAACAGGTGGCGAAGCTTCACGAGGAAGCCAAGACGGATTTACAGGCATACGAGAACGTAGACACGGAAATGCTCATGCGGAGCCCGAATGGAGATAATAATGCTCGCGCGGCATTTGTGAGACAGACGAAGGTTAAGGATCTGCGCGCGGCATACGATCGCGCGAAGCAGAGCGGAGATGCGAAGACGGTTCGGAGGGTGGCGGATATGGTACGTATCGTGGAGACGGAGGGGTCAAAGATTGAAGCCCTGATCCGAGCGCAGAATGCGCGAAATCAAAAAGCAAATGAGGCGCAGGTGAAGAAGTTTGGGGACAATGCGCATGTCGTTGATCTCATTGATGAGAACAAAGTTTTGCAAGCGGCATTGAGCGGTGATGAGGGGGCATTGAAGGCGGCGCTCGGAGGCTCTGGTTTAAAGATCAGCATGGATAATGCCCAAGCGCTTAGAAAGAAGACGGCAATCGCCGCGACCACGGAATTCGTTGATGTGAAAAAGCATGCGACATCGCGTGGTGGCGTGGCGATTCGGTCAGCGATGCGGGTGGGCGGTGACGTGGCAGGAGCAACGACAGCAAGGGCGACAAGAGCAGCGGCAGCAACGGCATCTACCGCGACAAGAGCAGCATCGGTGGCAACAGAGCGGGCGCGTACCGCAGGAGGCGCAGTGGCAGCGAGGGCATCATCTGCGGCAGCGAGCGTTGGCGCACGAGCACGTCGAGTGATAGGTAGAGAGCAAGAGAGGGATCTTGAGGCGCGCGTTGAGGAGCAGGAACGAAAAATGAGAAGCGATGTGGAGCGCGAAGAGCGTCGTCAGCAACAAAGTGCAGCACGTGAAGCGCAGGCGGAGGCACGCAAAGCAGCGGCGGATGAAGCGTCTCGACGTAGACAAGAAACGTATGAGGCGAAAATGGAGGCAAGAATTGATGCTGAAGAAGAAAGGAAAGCACGTGGTGGCGGTCCGCGAGCAACATAAGAGATAATGTCGTATGGAGGACGCATCAGTATCACCAGCACACGGAGGACCATCACTAACCCCGACGCCCGCAAGCGGCGGGGTTGTTTCCCCGTCTTCGGCATTGAGCGTCTCGCCTCCATCGCCGGCCGTGCCCGTCTCCTCATCGAACCCGGTTCCGGTTGGAGGATGGAAACCTGGGGGTGTGGGGCGCAGGGCGCAGGGCGCGGAAGCAGGGGAGGGCACGTCTTCGTCTGTTCTCCCTGCGAAGGCGGTGACGCTCGAATCAATGGACGCGGCTCCGATCCCCACCCACCCCAACCCTCCCTTAAAAGGGAGGGAATCGGAGAGCGCTCAAGTGTCTGCAGATGAGGGCGGGGGTACGGCGGTCGCGACCGACCGTACTGGGGAGACCCCGCTCCTACAAGATTCTGACGCGGATTTTGAATTGCCCGATCTCACTCCGCAACAATTGGCGTTCATGACATCCCCTCACTATCGGGGATCTTCGGCGCTCGTGAAGAGGGAGTTCGGACTATCGGATGAAGATATCGCTTTTTTGCACGAGATGGATCGGGCCGTATTGGGTGGCGCGATCACATTGCATGGATACGTTGCGGCATTGCGTGAAGAGTTTCCGCGACTGGACGCAAAAGAGAAAGACGCGCTCATCGCCGAGCTCCTCGCATACCGATTCGTTCCTTTTGATACGGCGCTGTCTCCGAATGCCCACGAGGCGGCTCAGAAGGCGGGTATCGCCATGCCGTCGCATATTCCCTACTACCGGCTGTACGATGCCCCGCTCACATTCCGCGGAGCCGCGCACGAGGTGGCGCGCATGGCCGGTTTCGCGCTGATCGGACAGGCGCAGGAGCGCATTCGCGATCTCATCATTTCGCGCAACAAGGGGATTCGCAATGAGTCGCAGGTGCTTGATCAATTGCGAAGGCCCGCGGAACAGGGCGGTGTGGGCTTGTCTGACGAAATTGCCGTTAAAGCCCAGGAGGCGATTGACGATTTGATCAGCCGGGCACAGCTCATGAATGAAGATGAGTATGCGAACTGGCTGAATAGCAAGATTCATGCGGTCCCCGCGCCGGATCAGGCCCATGATGCTTTCGCGGACGCATCTTCGCCATTGCAGGAAGAGGAAAAGGAGGAGATCCAGACGATCGTGGCGCGCATGCCACCCCCGCCCATCCGTCGGGATACTACGCTCGACGTGGCGGTGCGGGCCGTGGCGGACCGCCTCACGTGGCACTCAAGCGATCCGTACTTGCAGAGCCGTCTGGAGAATATCATTTCAACGCGATTGCGCGATGTTCGTTCCAAGAACGAAATTTTCATGAAGCTCATGCGCGACGAGAAAGTCGGGGGGCTGGCGATGGATCGTAAGCGGGCTGAGGATATCACGGAGGAGATTGAGAAGGGGTACGCGGAGTTTCGAAGTTCGGTGGCGCAGGAAGAGGAGTATCGGCTTAAGGAGCAACTCACGGATCAGCAACGGAAAATCGAGGAGCGAAAGCGTCGCGAGGCGGAAGAGCATGCGCGGTGGTATGAGGAGAAGGTCAAACAGCGACAGGGCGTAACGGCGGAACAGAAATCAACGCTGGAAAAACTTCGTTTCGTTGTGGAGCAGGGGAGAGTCTCCCCGATTGCTCCGCCGCATCCGGTCGAAGAGAAGGAAAAGGCGAGGGAGCGGGCGCAGTTCGGCGAGCTCGTTCCGGCAACGCCTGCGGTGAAGAAAACAACCTCGCCTCCGAAAGCTGTTCCGACCCCGGCGCCTTCTGTGGTCAAAGCCGGGTCGAGCGCGCTCTCGAATCGGCGCGTCCCGTCTCCACCCGTGGTCAAGGTGAGCGCGGAAACGGAACGAAATCGTAAAACCGCAATCGGATCGCGCCCGAAGATCGAGGATATCGCTCCGCCGCAGCGCACGGCTTCGGCTCTGGCCGGTCCATTGCAGGAGATCGGGAATATGACCCTGGAGCATTTTCGTCGGCTAGCAAAAGACCCGAAGGCTGCGGCAAAGCGCGTGCAGGATCTCGTGAATATTCTCAGCGAAGAGTCGTTCAATCGCCGGACGGCCGGTATTCAGGCATGGCGATCATCTCCGCTCCAAAAGCAGTACCTCTCACTCGTCGCAGAGTCTTTTTCGGCAAAGATGCCGGTGCAGAAGCTTGTCGAAAAGAAACAGGGAGAAAAGGCATCGGTTCCGACCGTGGAGGAGCTCTCTGCGATTATTGAGCTGAATAGCTCGTTGAAGCTATAAAAGAGCTTTAAAACAGGCGACTTGCTTGCGCTTCCCTCACAAACCCGCTCACCGTACCGGTGCGTACGGTTCGCGGGTTTGTTCAGTCCAGCGCGGCGCAATTCATCCTGTTTTAAAGCTCTCGGGTTTTTGCGGGAGCTTATCCGTAGAAGTTTCATCCCTCCTTTGTTTTCAACACGTCTTGCCTGCGTTCTCTTTCATATCCTGCCCGTTCAATGTACAATAGCCATACCAGAACATGCCGGATAAATTTATCGTTCCGCAGTTCATTGAAAACGAGGATAAGATTCTCGGTCCGGTTACGGTACGCCAG
>CAZWYJ010000008.1:0-24871 GCA_964638165.1 uncultured Gammaproteobacteria bacterium
GAATCTTAAATTCTTGAGGTCAACATCTACATCAGATCGCTTTCAAGGGAAGGGGAAATATGAGGAAGTTATTTTTTAGATCTATCAAAAAATCCTCCCCTCTCTGGAAGAGAGGGGCTGGGGGTGAGTATTGAACCGCCCCCCGTTCTCTGCTACTGTTTCGTTGATCTATGACCAAGAAACAGCCGTTTTACCTAACCACCGCCATTGCCTACGCGAACGGCGCACCGCATATCGGATTCGCGCTCGAACTCATCTACGCCGATGTGGTTGCGCGCTACCAGCGCATGATGGGCAAGGACGTCGTTTTTGTGACGGGTACAGACGAACACGGGCAGAAAATCGCGCGCAAAGCCGAAGAACTTGGCAAGGATCCGCAAACCTACGTGGATGAGATCGCGGAACTCTTCAAGACGCTCGCAAAGGATCTCGACATCTCCAATACGGACTTCATTCGCACCACGGAAGAGCGGCATAAAAAAACGGTCAAAGCGTTTTGGGATCTCGTGATCGAAAACGGCAAGACGGATCCGCGCGGACCATTCCTCTACACTAAAAAATACTCCGGCCTGTACTGCGTGGGATGCGAGTCATTCAAGATGGAAAAGGAACTCGTGGATGGGAAGTGCCCGGACCATCACACGGTTCCGGAAATGATCGAGGAAGAGAACTATTTTTTCAAGCTCACGGCATTCGAAAAAGATCTTCTCGCGCTCTACGAAGATCCGAACTTCGTGTATCCGGAAACCAAGTTTAATGAAGCGATCCAGCTCGTCAAAGGCGGACTGGAAGACGTGAGCGTGTCGCGATCCGCCAAGCATGTCCCGTGGGGCATTCCGGTTCCGGGAGACGCATCCCAGAATATCTACGTGTGGTTCGATGCGCTCGTAAACTATTTGAGCGCAATCGGATTCCCGTATGACAAAGAGATGTCCGAGCGATACTGGCCTGCGGATCTTCACATCATCGGCAAAGAGATCAACCGATTCCACACCGTGCTCTGGCCGGCCATGCTCATGGCCGCGGGCGTAAAACCGCCGAAGCGCATTGGCGTGCACGGGTGGATTCTCGCTAAAGGCGGAACTAAGATGAGTAAAACGCTCGGGAATATCCTGGAGCCCCGCGCGCTCATCGAAACATTCGGCGTAGATGCATCACGCTACCTTTTGCTCCGCGAAGTTCCGTTCAGTAGCGACGGAGAGTATGACCATGACCGATACCTCGCCACGTACGGCGCGGATCTCGCGAATAATCTGGGCAATCTCGTATTCCGCGTGGCGAGCATGATTCAGAAATACCGCGATGGAAAAATTGGGACGGTCGGAAGCGATCCGTGGAAGACGGAGGATCTCTGGAAGAAATATACCGAACAGATGGACGGACTTCGTTTTGATCAGGCACTCGATACCGCATGGGCGCTCATTCGCGACGCGAACAAGTACATCGACGACGAGAAGCCATGGGCGCTCGCGAAGGAAGGGAAAGAGGAAGACCTCGATCGCGTGCTTTCCGCGCTCGCCGAAGGCATTCGCCATATCGGCTATATGCTCCGGCCATTCATGCCGCAGACTTCCGAGACGATCCTGCAATCCCTGCACCAAGACACGGACGAAAAAACCATCGCAGATATTTCCGCGTGGGGACTTCTGGAAGCTGGAACAACGATTGAACTCGGGGCTCCGCTGTTCCCGAGGATTGAGGAGTAGAACGACTCTCCCCGTAGAACGGGGCACGGCCCCTAGCCCCTCTCCTGCCGGAGAGGGGAACTCTGCCTGACGACGATCTCAAAATCGTGAGAAAGAAAAACACCGATCCCTCTTTCGTCATTCTGAGCGCTAAAAATCTTTTGAGAAGCATGCGCCCGCTCGCGAAGAACCCCTTTCCCGGCGCGAAGGTTCATCGAAGCTCTTGGCCTCTTTCAAAAAAGACACCTCTTACGAAGTGAGCCTGTGCGAACCCCGATCATCGGCGTTGAGCATTCTGACTTACCGACTTCATGACTGGGCGGGGGCCCCGCCCCTACGATAAACAATGCATTTTTAGAATCGCGCTAAAGCCCCCGCCGTACCCACCGAAGCCGAAGGCGTAGGAGGGATAAGGGAGGGGCGATGGGTATGGATGCATCGGGGTCTTCCCGCCCTTTTGTAATGAAATGGGTTTGACATTCCTGGCAAAATCTTCTAAAAATCCAGCTATTCGCAACCACACTCTTGCACCGAAAAGGACCCTGCGAATGATGAGCATGTACTTTCTCCCACCAGAAGGAATGTCTGAGATCGCATGCCGGATCGTGGATAGTATCCTCACCATCTTGCACACAAGCCAACTCTTGGAGCAGGAGGCAATAGACGGTGCCCGAAAAAGGGCACTGGAAACAAATGACTGGATCGAAGAAGAAGGTGCCTATCTCTGGATCTACTCGGGAGGATTACATCCGGCCTCTGCGCTACGTATCACCATCCGCGTCAGCATGACCTGCGTCAGCATCTTCTTCTCTCGTACGGACACCCGTGGTGTTCAGTACAACCTGATGAGCCTCACCTATAAAGAGCCCGGGGCAAATGCTCTCGCTCCAGGGTGGACTCTCGACCGCGCGGATACCAAAGCCTCTGCCGAACTCGTTCGATGGGTTGGAGATCAGCAGAAAATTCAAAACCCCACCGCCGAGATCAGACGAGAACACGATCCGCGCTCTCTCCGCGTTCATGCCATGATCGCGTCCGTCATCAAGCGCGAAGAGCCCTTCGAGACCCGAATCTGAACGCACCTTTTCTTCATTTTCTTACCCTCGATGCCCCCGTGAGACTCCTCGCGCGGGGCATTTGAGTATCCATCCCTTCCAAATCGCGTATCCGTCCCACCCCAGCCCTCCCCTTCGAATGCACTCCCGCCAGAGGGCGGGCATGGCAGGCTCTTGGCAGGGAGGGAGCTCTGCCTCTTGGCGGTTCCTATATTCAGATCATCATCTGGAAGAGCTCCCCTCTCCGCAAGGAGAGGGGCTGGGGGAGAGCCGGGGAATCGTCAATCCCCCTTGACATTTTTAGCTTTTTATGTTACGGTTCGCCTTATCGCGCCTTATTTTGACGACTGTCATTGACAAAACCCGTCATATCAGGCAAAGAAAGCTTATATACCCCTCTATGAAACGACTCCTCTCTTCCCTCGTCATGACCCTTGCAATGCTCGGCGTCATGCCACAAGCCGCGCTCGCCGCGAATGCTGACTGGTCTTGGAGCGATCTTTCCTCCTACCTCTCTGTTCGCGATAACCGACCCGTGTGGGCCGTAGCGCATACGAATGCCGGATGGTACCTCACAGACGGCCAGAACCTCTGGAATAATGGACAGGTGTACCGCTTTGACGGCTCCACCTCCGTAAACGTGACCATGGACGTGCGCAATGCCGGCATGGATCGTGTTGATGACATCGTGTCCGATGGTTCGGATACGGTGATTTTTTTACAGGATGTCGTGCGCTTGGATAACAAGTTCCGCATGGTCGTAAACAAGAACGGAACATTCTACAATGCCACGGACATTGTTCGCGGTATGTTGGATTCGGATGAAGGAATTAGCCAGCTCGTTGGCTATAAAGGATCGTGGCGTTTGATCACGACCAAGGGTCGCCTCTTCGGCTGGAACGGAAACACCTCCGCGCCGTATCAGATCACGCTTCCGACGGCTGCACGGACAATCATCGCGGATGAACGAACAAGCGACTACAGCAATCGCGCGCTCTATCAAGTCAATGAAAAACTGTATGACTTCTCCATGTCCATTCAGCCGATCAATAATGGCCAATGGATCATTCGCCTCGCACATGATCGCTCCGTGTACCGCGGATTGTCATCTGAATTTACGTATACGTGGTATCGCGTAACGAATGACGGAACATTTACCGATATCTCAAACATTCTTCCAAACGCGCGCCAAGTCTCCCTTATCGGATCAAATGGAAAGACGGTTCTCATCACATCGAAGGACCGAACATTGCCGGACTCGCGCGAATCCTATTATGGCTATGGTGAAATGATGACATGGGTGCATTCCTACGACGGCGTCTCCTCGCCAACAACTTCTTCCATTACCGAGAAAGGCTGGAAGACTACGAGCGTTGCGTGGAATGGGACGTCTTGGATGTTCGTCCAGAACTCCAAACATATCTACCGTCTCGTCAATGGAAGAATCGAGTACATGGGCGAAGCGCGCGACTACTTCACGTCCGTTTCCGGAGATACGAACGGGCGCTTCCTCCTCGGCGGAGCCGCTTCAACGCTCGGCAATACCAATCCGGCATTCCCGCTCACGGCAAAGCTCGTGATGGTGACGGAAACCGGCGTCACAACAGCAGGATCATCGAATACGACGAATGCCGAACACGAGTGGACGGATTCCGGAACCGGCATCCGATCTTGGGAATGGCTCTCGCCGAACGTCTCCTCGCTCGTCGAGAACGGACAGACGACCTACAACGTGGGCGCGACGGATCCGGACGGCGTGACGCGCATTGACGTGGTGGCGAACGGCTCCGTTCTCCGCACGTGCACGTGGAATGCGAGCACGGAAAATCGCGAGTGCTCCGGCACGCTCTGGACCGGAACCTACCCGTCGAATACGAATGTCTTCGTGAATGCCAAGATCACGGACAATACCGGACGCGTCACATGGACCAAGGGTTTCTCGATCTGGAATGGAAATGCCACCACGAACGGAACGCCCGCGAACGTGGCGAACACCGATGCCACGTCATGGGTATGGCTTGATCCGAATATTTCCTCCTTCAATCAGGACGGCTACACGAACTTCCACGTGAGTGCGAATGATCCAGACGGCATCAACCGCATCGTGGTCGTGGTGAACGGCACGGATCGCAAGATCTGCGCCTACTCCTCCGCAAAGGGAAACCAGGAATGCGCCTATACCCTGTACGGGAGCGAATACTCGAACGGTTCCACGATCTACGTGAATGCGCGCATCGAAGATGCGAACGGCAATACGCGCTGGACAGACAGTCGCACGCTCGAACGTCGCGCTGAGACAACGACGACCGGTACGAATACCAGCGGAACTGTGAGCGCATGGGGATGGTTCGAGGAAACGGATGCATTGGAGCGAAACGAGGAAACGGTCTTCCACGGAGAAGCCTGGGCAGAACGCGGTTTGGATAAGATCGAGGTTTACGTGAACGACAGCCTCAAGCGAACCTGCGACTTTTCCACGGCCTACGGCAACCAGGGCTGCACGCTCACGGTTCGCGGGAATGACTACGCTGCCGGAACAACCTTGTCTGCCAAAGTCCGCGCCACCGATATGAACGGCGCAACCGTGTACGGCTCAACGAAAACCGTCTACGTGAGCACCTCTTCCGTCACAAACCCGCCAGCGAACACCCCTTCCCAGCAAACCGGCGAAGTCAGCGCATGGGAGTGGACGGATAAGGATACAACGACGATCACCTTGGATCAGACCTACACCTACCATGCCGGTGCGTGGGCAGAACGCGGCATAAAGTCCGTCACGATGTACGCGAACGGCGCCGTGGCCTACACCTGCTCGTACTACAGCACGAGCGGCAATAAGGACTGTTGGATTCGCATTGACGGCCGTAGCTTCGCCGTAGGTTCCACGATTTTCGTGAATGCCAAAGTGACGGACGCGAAGGGCAAAGAGGCATGGACCACGGGCAAGACCGTCTCAATCGCATCAAAGGCCGCGACATCCGCGAACGGCGATGCGCATCCGAGCACGATCTCCGTGACGTCAAACCGGGAATCCGGATACACCTCTACCCAGCTCGTCACCCTGAGCGCGAACGCGACGGATTCGGACGGCATCAGCCGAATCGAAATCTACGTGAACGGCCAGCGCGTGCGCATCTGCAGCAACTCCACATCATGCGGGCACACCACGCTCCCGCAGGCCAGCGACAAGTACCTCGTGTACTCCGCCACGGTCGTGGACAAGCTCGGAAACGTGGCGAGCACGGAGTACAAGCAGATCGCACGGATGAAGTAAGAGATTAAAAGATTAAAAAAATTAAAAAGATTCAAAAACCTCGGAGCACGTCTCCGGGGTTTTTGAATTTGGGATATAAACCCACCCCGTAGAACGGGGCACGGCCCTCCCTCGATCCCTCCCCTTGCGGGGAGGGAAGCTCTGCCTGATGATGATCTCAAAATCGGAAGAAGGAAAAGCGCCACCCCCTCTTTCGTCATTCTGAGCGCTAAAAAACTTTTGAGAAGCATGCACCCCCTCGCGAAGAACCCCTTTCCTGCCACGAAGGTTCATCGAAGCTCATGGCGTCTTTCAAAAAAGACACCTCTTGCGAAGTGAGCTTGTGCGAACCCCTCTCCCATTTCCCGACCGAGCGACCGCCGTGTCGGGAAAGGAAATAAAAAAGATTTTATCGAAACGTTCTGGTGGAGTAGGGGCACGCCAGTGGCGTACCCCTACTCCACCCGATCTCCACCCTCCCCTTCTGCGCTGCGTTCGAAAATAACTTCAGCTTCCAGTTTTTCCGGATCCAACACCTCTCCTCCGAAATAGAGGCGGTCTTCCCAGTCCTCTACGCGCGAGATGACGTCACCGGCATCCAGTTCCGCTTCCGCCAATCCCGTTTCCCGATAGGACTTGATACGCTCCTCAATGGTCGCGAGAAGCGTCTGCGCGGTACGCGCATCGTCGGAAAGACGGCTTTTGATTTCATGCCACATCGCGGGCAAGAGATGAATGCGAACTTCATGGATTTCGATGCGCTCGGCATCACGGAAAGCCTGATGGGAAGACTCATGCGCAAGCACCTCTTCCAGAGAAGACACGTTCTCGCTCTTCCGGAATCGTTCCAGCAAATGTGCCGTGGAATTGCTCACGGCCGCAACCACGCGTCGCCACTCATCTTGCTTTCCGGCCGGCGTGCGCACGTACCGCCCGAGCACGACTCGAGGAACCCACGAGGCACGACCGACATCCCGGGCAATGGCAGACAAAACTTCGCGCGAAACCTCGGCTCCTTTCCCATGATGCACGTCATGCAAAACCTGCTCCGCCCGCACGCGAATAAGCGAATCCGGGGGAAGATATTCCACCTGCTCCGTGATGAAATCGGCGACAGCGATCCGTTGACGAAGATCGAGATAACGAGGCATACGAAAATCAGTATACCGTTAGAAGCCTCAAGCTGGAAGATGATCGTTCGCGCGCTCCCCTTTTGGACGGATTCGACGGCGCCACCACGCCACTATGATGCGGACGCTTCCCGTTCAAGAGTTCGATAGAGCTCAGACAACTTCTTGCGGGCTGCGAGAACGATGGCTTCGACGGCGTCCTTGTACTGCGAAGGCGGAACGAGGTAGCGGATAGCCTCGATACGATGCGCATCTCCGAATCGGTCCTCCAATTTCTGCATCGTTTTAAGATGATGCAATGCCTGGACGAAAGCCTGGTCAATTTCATTCGCGAACCGATTCGCTCGATAGAAAACGGCGGATGTCCGATCGGGAATATCCTGCGCATGAACCGCGGAGCCCTCCCCGCGTTCCGCGTACAAATCCGCCTCTCCGGCATACCCCAATTGTCGGATCAGAGACACGTACTGGAAAACGCGCGAGGCAAAACTAAAAAGGCGCTTCTCGCCTTCCGTCTGAACGTTTCCGTACCGGACCATGAGACTGGCGGGCGTCATGGACGCGTCACCCTCTTCCCCAATCTCTCCACGACTTGGAAGACTAAGAACCAATGACTGATCATTCCCGATCTCGTGCAAGCACTCCCGTTCCGCATCCAAAATCTTCGTGGCATTCGCAATCCGCGAAAGCTCATCAAGTGTTTCATCCCGAACGACGGATGCCAGAGCATATCCTCCAATAGCCACGAGATCGTCCTGCTTTTTTAAGCCGTCTCCCGCCACTACTTTTCCTTGAAAGAGCGCGTCCGTCGGTTGATCCTCCGACTCATCCGACTCCGATCGCTCCCCGGAACTCAATTGCTCCATGAGAGCACGCCGAAGCGCCCGAACACCTCGCTGATACGCATCCGAGGAATCCTGATCCGCATCAGGATCACTCATCTCCGATTGCAAAAGCGCAAGACCATTAAACTCGTGATCATACCGCCCTTCCGCGACCGCATAGATGACCCTCATGCCCCTTTTCACGAAAAGAGCCGGGAGACGCTTTCTCGCCTCTCGCATGACCGCGCTCAACTCCTTATCACGCTCCATTCCCGGATCATAAGCCATTCCGATCTCCACGCACCGATCCACGATGTCCGATGCCACCTCACCGCCTTGCCACACATCCATGAGATACCTCTCGCGCTCGCGATCCTCCGGAGAAATCACACTCTCGATCGCACGCGATCCTCGACGAGAACGTTCGCGTGCCAAAACCGGCGCCGAGGGCGTGGGCTCGGACGCTCCCTTTGGCTTTATCCTTTCCGTTTTGCCCCGTCGGGCATCCTCCGATGGAAAGTTGAGAACTTCTCCTTCAAATCTGACCATACGGGTAGTATAGCAGGAAGAGGAGTGATTAGTAGCTAGAAGCTAGTAGCTAGTAGCTAGAGAAGAAAAGTAAAAAATACGGTCTAATCATCGGAGCATGTTTTCAGTCCCTAGCTACTAGCTTCAAGCTACTAGCTACTTTTCAGCCCATTCGCCCCAGGCCACCAGCTACCAACTCCCTCTTGCCAAATTCGCTTGAATCCTGTACCTTCCCCGTACGTTATTTACGCATGCGGACCGGGCCCAGCAGGGCCATTTCCCGACAATCATCGGGACGCCGCAACTGCTCCTCATCAGCGCTCTCGGGTCGGCTGAAGGACGGTTCATCTCTCAACGACCCCTATGGAAAACACCTCTCAAACAGAAACGAGCGAGCTCGGAAAGCTCCTCGAAGCCAATGCCGAATTCACAGCCTTCCCGAAAGCCGGGGATGTCGTGAAGGGCGTTGTTATTGCCGTCGGACGCAATGAGGTCCGCGTGGACATGAATGGCATCGCGATCGGCATCGTGCGCGGTCCGGAACTCGAACCGGGCATCACGCTCCATCCGGGCGACGAAGTGGAAGCGACCATCATCGAAATCGACAATGAGATGGGCGAGCTCGAACTCTCCCTCCGTGGCGCGGGTCGCAAGCGCTCATGGGATCGCCTCCGCGAAATCTTCACGGCCAATGTGCCGATTCAGGCAAAAATCCTGGAAGCAAACAAGGGTGGGCTCATGGTTCGCATTGAAAACGCGAGCGCCTTCCTTCCGGTATCCCAGCTCTCTCCGGAGAACTACCCGCGCGTCGCGGGTGGCGAAAAGATGAAAATTCTCGAAAAACTTCGTGAGATCGTGGGCAAAACGCTCGACGTGAAGGTTATTGACGTGAACGAAGAGGAAGACAAGGTGATCGTCAGCGAAAAAGCCATCTGGGAAACGAAGCAGGAATCCGTCATCTCCAAGTACAAGGTTGGCGATCATGTTGAAGGCGATGTCACGGCGGTCACGGACTTCGGCGCCTTCATCCGATTCGACGAAAACCTGGAAGGCTTGGTGCACATCTCCGAAATCGCATGGCAGCGCATTGAAGATCCTCGCGATGTCCTGAAACTCGGCGACACGGTGCGCGCGGAAATCATCAATATCGAAGGCTCCAAAATCTTCCTCTCCATGAAGAAGCTCATCGCTGATCCGTGGAAGAAGGTTGCCGAAAAGTACAAACTCGGACAGAAGATCAACGGCAAAGTGCTCAAGATCAACCCGTTCGGCCTCTTCGTTGAGCTCGATCCGGACATCCACGGCCTCGCGCACATCTCCGAACTCTCCAATAAGCCGGTTCGCGACGTGAATGAATTCGCCCGCATCGGCGACGAGTTCGAATTCACCATCGTGTCCATTGACCCGGAAAACCACCGCTTGGGCCTCTCCCTCCGACGGGACAAAGCGGACGAAAAGTAAAGAAAACGCGGGAGGGCATTCGCATGAGTGCCCTCTTTCGTATTTCGTGTCAGAATGTCATCAGGGCGTAGGGCGTAGATCATTGGGCGTAGGAATGCTCACCCTATCTTCTAAATTCTGAATTCTAAATTCTGATCGGTATGAATAAACATCTCCGCACTATCCTATTATTCATCGGCGCGCTCTTCCTCGTGGGCGCGATTCTGGCGATGTTCAATACGGCGAAGCCGAACATGATAGACGTGGCCACATTGGCATCCAAGGTTCAGGATGATCAGGTCGCGTCCGTATCCGTCGAGGGCACGAAGATGACCGTCGAATTCACGGACAACACGAAGGCCGTGGTCATGAAGGAGCCGAATGATTCGTTCAGCGGTCTCTTGTCGAACTACGGCGTAGATCCTGCCAAAGCGCGAGCCGTCAAAACGGATATTAAAGGAGCCACCGGCGCAGCCTACTGGGCAGGCGTCATCCTGCCAAATCTCCTTCCGATCATCCTCCTCTTCGGAATCATGTGGTTCATTTTCCGACAGATCCAAGGGCAGAACGCGCGCGCCATGAACTTCGGGCAATCAACCGCGCGCGAGATCCAAAAGGGCGGACCCGACCGCGTGACGTTCGCAGATGTCGCCGGAGCCAAGGAGGCCAAACTCGAACTGCTCGAAGTTGTGGATTTCCTCAAACAACCGGACAAATTTAAGGCCGTTGGCGCGAAGATTCCCAAAGGCGTCCTGCTCATGGGCGCTCCGGGCATCGGAAAGACCCTCCTCGCGCGTGCGGTTGCCGGCGAAGCCGAAGTGCCGTTCGTGCACATTAGTGGATCGGAATTCGTGGAGATGTTCGTGGGTGTGGGCGCGAGTCGCGTGCGCGATCTGTTCGCGAAAGCCAAGAAGCAGAAGCCCTGCATCGTGTTCATTGATGAAATTGATGCCGTGGGACGGCAGCGTGGCTCCGGATTGGGCGGTTCGCACGATGAGCGCGAACAGACACTTAACCAGATTCTAGTCGAGATGGACGGATTCGAGCCGAACCTCGGCGTGATCGTCATCGCGGCCACCAACCGTCCGGACGTGCTCGACCCCGCGCTCCTGCGCCCGGGTCGTTTTGACCGTCGCGTGGTGCTCGACATGCCGGACATTAATGACCGCGAAGCGATCCTGAACGTTCACGCCAAAGGCAAGCCACTCGCGACAGACGTGGATCTCCGTCGCCTTGCGGAACGTACGCCCGGATTCAGTGGCGCGGACCTGGCCAACCTCGTCAACGAAGCGGCAATCGCCACGGCGCGCGCGGATCAAAAAGAGATTCTCATGAAGACGCTCATTGATGCGATCGAAAAAGTCATGCTCGGACCGGAACGCAAGAGCCACCTCATGAAAGAAGAAGAGAAGCGCAAGACCGCCGTCCATGAACTCGGCCACGCGATTGTGGCTCACCTCCAACCGCACTCGGATCCGATCCAGAAAATCTCCGTGGTCTCCCGAGGGCATGCCGCCGGGTACACGATCAAGATGCCGACGGAAGATCGCGCCATGCACACGCGCGAAGAATACCTCGAAGATATCGCGATGATGCTCGGGGGCTATGCCGCGGAAGAGGTCTACTACGGGCAGACCACAACCGGCCCATCGAGCGACATGAAGGAAGTAACCAAGCTCGCCCGAAAGATGGTCACGCAGTGGGGCATGTCCGAGAAGCTGGGCCCCCGCGTGTACGGGGAGCAGGAGGACATGATCTTCCTCGGACGAGAAATCCATGAGAACCGAAACTACTCCGAAAAGATTGCCGAACTTATTGACGCAGAGGTAAACGCTATTATTCACAATGGCCTCAAAACAGCCAAGGAGATCATCTCTTCACATCGAGAGGAAATTGACCGCGTGGTAGATGTTCTGCTTGAGAAGGAGACCCTCGAGCGTGAGGCCTTCTATGAGATCGTCGGCATCCCTCCGGCAAACCCGGCGAATATGCTGAAGGCATAAATCACAAATTCCAATAACCAAATCCCAAACGCTATTTTCCGCGTTTGGGATTTGTTATTTGTCATTTGGAATTTTCCCATTCCAGCCAACGAATTCGTGGTATACTGTAGGCCGTATGGCAATGCCAAATCCCGAGTCCGTGTATCGTCCCGTCCTGCGGGATGCGCTCATAACCGCATGGCAAGAAAAACGGTTATGGCCATTTGCGATCTTCGCGGCGATGCTTTTGAGCGGAAGCGTCGCAGACGTCTTCTGGAGCACGCTTAATACGCTTGCGCCACAGGCATCCATCCTCTCTGCCGTTGTTCCATTCTGGCAGAAAGCCGCCACGGCGTGGAGCAACCTCTCCATAACCGAGCTCGTCATCGGCTCTCTTCAGGCGTTCCTCCTTGCGGCTTTCGGCCTCCTCATTGTCTTCGCACTCATTGCGGCCTCGGCGATTTCCCAAGCCGTGCTCGTCTACGTGATCGGCGCACGTCGGCGCGGAAAGCCCGTTTTCATTCGAGACGCCGTGACCGTGGGAGCTCGATCCATCTGGCCCGTGCTCGTCTTGAATATCTTGGCCCTCGCGACTCTCATCGCCACGCGCTCGCTCATCGCGATCGTGCTCTCCATGGCCATCGGTGGCCCCTCAACCGTCCTCTACGGCCTCTACCTCCTATCGTTCATCGTCTTCACCGCCATCGGGGTGGGTGCAACCATTGTCCAAATCTACGCGCTCAATGCCATGATCCTTCAGGGCGCAACCCTCTTGCAAGCCATCGTCCGCGGATGGAATGTCCTGCGTAGGCACTGGATCATCTCCCTTGAAACCATCGCGCTCCTCTTCGTGATCTCTGCGGGCGCATACGTGCTCATGATCGCCTCCGGTGCGCTCCTGGTCACCCCCTTCGTCATCCTCATCATCACCTCCGTAGCGCTCGGATCCGAAACCTTCTTCTTCCTCACCATAATCACATTCATCCTCCTTTTCGTCGGCATCCTGCTCTCCGTCCTCGGAATGACCGTTCTCGTGCAATATGCCGCGTGGATCTACCTTTATCGCATCTTCGGCGAGGGAGGATTTCTTCCGAAAGTCCATCGCCTGGTTCGGTCGTTCTTCCATCAGACCGGCATCCCCGGCGCATAATCGGGGCACGGGGCACAGATCACAGGGCGCGGTCGCGCCCCGCGCCCCGCGATCCGTACCCCTCTTCCCATATGCCACAGCGCGCATCCTCCATCGAAGAACTCATGAAAAAGCCCGGATCCGTTCCCGTGACGGATCCGTCTGCGTCTCCGCCACCTCAGCCTGTTAAAACAGCGAGCACGACAAAGCACAAGGATGCCAAAAGTCTTCAGGAAAAACTCGATGAGAAGATGGATGAAATTCGGCTGGGCGGACTCGAGGTCATCGCAAAACGGGAGGCGGAAAAAATCAGCCTCCCCTACATCAACCTCGCGGGATTTCCCATCGCTCCGGAAGCCCTCTCGCTCATCCCCCGTGAAGAATCCGCAAAACACCACATCATCTGTTTCTTCCACCTCGGCGATGAGCTCCGCTTCGCAACCACCAAGCCATCTCCGGAGGTGAACGAAATCGTCGCGCGCGTCTCGAAGGAGCAATTCGGTACCGGGCGCCTCTACTACGTCTCCGAAACGTCTTTTGAGGCCGCGGATCGCCTGTATGACGCCCTTCCGGAAATCCGCGAAGTTATCTACGGCTACCGCATTGAGCAGGCTGACTTGGAACGGTATGCGGGTGAAATTTCGAACTTCCGCGACCTTCAGAAAAAGATCACAGAGGTCTCCACGACCGACGTAGTTACGCTCATGATCGGAGCCTCGCTCAAGAGCGATGCCTCCGACATCCACATCGAAGCCGAAGAGGAAGATATTAAAATCCGGTTCCGCATTGACGGCATCCTGCAAGACGTGGCGACGCTTGCCAAAACATCATGGCAACAGATTATCAGCCGACTCAAATTGCTCGCGGGCGTCAAAATCAATATTCTGGATGTCCCGCAGGATGGACGCATCACCATCTACCTCGTTGATGAAAAGATAGACATTCGTGTCTCTTTCCTCCCGACCGCATACGGCGAATCCGTGGTCATGCGACTGCTCCGCCCGAAGTCCGTGGCGCTCGAATTTGCCAATCTCGGCATTCGAGGAAAAGCGCTCGAGGCGCTCTCCGCAGAAATCGAACGTCCGAACGGCATGATCATTACTACGGGTCCAACCGGGTCCGGAAAAACGACCACGCTCTACGCCATTCTCCAGAAACTCAATACGCCGGACGTCAAAATCATCACGCTGGAAGATCCGATCGAGTACAAGCTCAAAGGCATCAATCAGAGCCAGATCCAGCACGACAAGGGGTATACATTCGCCATGGGTCTCCGCGCCATCCTCCGTCAGGATCCGGATATCGTGATGGTGGGAGAAATCCGAGACCTCGAAACCGCGGACATCGGCATTCAGGCCGCGCTCACCGGACACCTCGTGGTCTCCACGATTCACACGAACTCCGCATCCGGCGTGATCCCGCGCTTCATTTCCATGGGCGTGAAGCCGTTCCTGCTTGCCCCTGCGCTCAATGCCGTGATCGGCCAACGTCTCGTCCGCAGGCTCTGCCAAACATGCAAAAAGCCCGCGACAATCTCCCCTTCCGCCCTCGCGCGAGTCAAGGACGAGCTCTCAAAAATTCCAGCCTCCGCAGACATTCATATTGACATAAAGAATCTCTCCTTCTTCGCGCCCGCAGATGAACCAAATACCTGCACCGCGTGTAATGGGCTCGGATACAAAGGACGCCTCGGCATCTACGAAATCTTCGCCATGAATAAAGAGATCGAAGAAGCGATCCTAGCGGACCAGGTCAGTGCCTCGCACGTGGAAGATCTCGCACGCAAGCAGGGCATGATCACCATGGTGCAGGATGGTCTCCTCAAGGCCATGGAAGGCCTCACGTCCGTGGAAGAGGTTCTGCGCGTGGCCGCTCTGGACGTCGAAACGATTGATGCGGGACTCGTGCCACCGGTAGAAGCGAAGACGTAGATCGGGATTCGTAGTTCGTATTTCGGGATAAAGAGAAAACGCGCGTACAGCGCGTTTTTCGTTTAGATCCACACCCACCCCTAACCCCTCCCTTAACCTCGCTTCGCTCGGCAAAAGGGAGGGGAATTCTCAAAGGCCGTTTTTCACATACCTCATGTAGCAAGCTCCCTTCCCTTCCGAGGCTTTTGCGAGGAACGAGGGAAGGGTTGGGGACTGCGTCGCGTTCTACGCGATGGGTGGGGATCTAAACGTGAGGAACGTGAATAAGGGCGCGTCCTTCTGTATCCCGAAATACGAACTACGAATCCCGAACTACGACCAGCGCGCCTTTCTCCCCTCCCCGCTTGTCTCAATGACGAGATTGCGATGCGGACGCGTGGAAAGCCACTGCGCCACGTGCTCCGGCCATTCGAGAACGAGAATCGTGCCGGGGATCAACAGCTCTTCGTCCAGATCAAGCGGAGTCATGTCCGCCTCGTTTTCAATGCGATAGGCATCAACGTGCAACATGCGCAAAAGTCCGTTCGCGGAAATCGAATGGGTGCGTAGCATGGAAAACGTGGGGCTCTTCGGCACGGATGTGGATCCGAGCACGGATGCGAGCGCCTGCACGAACGTGGTCTTCCCGGCCCCGAGCGGGCCCGAGAGCGTGAGGATATGACCATCACGAAGCTCGCCAGCGATCTCGCGTGCCACGCTCTTCCAATCTTCGGGGGTGGGGATGTTCCAGGGCATACAAGTCGTAGATCGTAGATCGTGGGCAGGATTTTCCCACGACCTACGCCCTCATTATAGATCCAGTTCCGGTTCCGCTTCCAACGTCTCAATGTCATCATGCTCGCCTTTGAGATGATGCCACGCACCGGCAGCCGCGATCATCGCCGCATTGTCGGTTGAGAACTTCGGATTCGGCTTGAGGAAACGTACGCCGGGCAATTCGTTAGCAATCGCTCTCTCCAAATCTTCGCGTAAACGTCTGTTCGCGGACACGCCTCCGACGAGCAAAATATTCTGAACCGGATACTCCTTGGCAGCGCGAATGGTCTTTGCGATAAGGACTTCGACGATGGCGGCTTCAATGGACGCGCATACATCGTGGCGCGGTTTTCCCGCGACCTGTGACCCGCGACCCGTGCCCTCGACGAGCTGACGGACCGCCGTCTTCAAGCCCGAGAAGCTGAAATCGAAAGACGGGTCGTGCAACATGGGTCGAGGGAGTTTGAAGGCATGATCGTCCCCGCCAATGGCGAGCTTGGAAAGCTTCGGGCCTCCCGGATAGGCAAGACCGAGGAGTTTTGCGCTCTTGTCGAATGCCTCGCCGGCCGCATCGTCCCGGGTGGTTCCGATGATCTCGTACACGCCGAAGTCCTTCATCAAGACCAGCTCCGTATGCCCGCCGGAAACGAGGAGTGCGAGCGATGGGAATGCCCAGGATGCGCGATTTTTCGCATCGAGCCACGCGCTCGCAAGATGGCCTTCGAGATGATTCACGCCAACGATCGGCTTCCCGCTCATCCATGCGAGCGTCTGCGCGGCCTGAATGCCCACGCGCAGAGCCGTGGCCAATCCCGGCCCCTTTGTGACTGCGATCGCATCGAACGCATCCAACCCTTTTCGCCCAAGCACCTTGGTGATGAGCGCAACCGTTTCCGGTACGTGGCTTCGCGCCGCAACTTCGGGAACGACCCCGCCGTACTTGGCATGGATATCAATCTGACTCGAAATGAAATGCTTCTTCAATACCGCCTTCGGGACAGGCGGTCGCGACCGCCGTCCCTTCGGGACCTTCCCGGATGCGTCCACGTTCAAAAGCGCGACGGAGGTCTCGTCGCAACTTGTTTCAATGCCGAGGATGGTGAATTTCATTCGTGATAGTCATCAAAATCCCAAATATCGAAAGGCTTTCGAGTTTGGAATTTGGTATTTGGTGCTTGGAATTTACAATAAATTCGCCCAAAAATCAACCCCGCGATATACTTTGCGTACGGATCTCATACGGACACCCCTACGCCCAACGACCCACGCCCTACACCCTTCCCCTATGTGGCTTCTCTACGCGCTCGGCGCGGCAATCACCGCCGCCTTCATGACCATCATCGGCAAGATCGGCCTGAAAGGTATTGATCCGACCTTCGCGACCGGCGTGCGTAGTATCGTGATGTGCGTGTTCATGGTGCTCGTCGTGCTCCTCTCCGGAAAAATCAAGCACATCTCCTCGCTCGATAAAAACGCGCTCATCGCCATCGTGGTCTCCGCGGTCTTCGGCGCACTCTCCTGGCTCTTCTACTTCCTCGCACTTCGAGACGGATCCGCAAACCGCGTCGCCGCCATAGACCGCACGAGCATCGTTTTCATCATCCTCCTTTCCGCCCTCTTTCTCGCGGAAAAACTAACGATCAAAACCGCGATCGGAGGACTCCTGATCGCGCTTGGTGCCATCGCCATCGTGATCTGATATGTCGCTTGAATCCGCCGAACACATCCCGCGCATCCCGGAACAGGAATTCTGGGTCACCTATGCCCGTTCCTCCGGCGCAGGCGGGCAGAACGTGAACAAGCGGGACACGAAGGCATTCGTCCGCTGGCACGTGGAAGGATCGCCGACGTTCACGCATGAACAGAAGCAACACATCCGCGTGGCGCTTCCGAATCGCATCAATGCCGAAGGATTCCTCTACACGGACTGCGAACAGGAACGAAGTCGCGAACAGAATCGGATGATCGCCATCGAAACGATACAGACGCTCGTCGCGGAAGCCTTGACTCCGGCCAAAAAGCGCATTCCCACAAAGCCAACATACGGATCGCAACTCCGAAGGCTCGATGCGAAAACCCTTCAAAGGCGCAAAAAAGAAGGTCGCCGCCTTCCGGAAAACGATGATTGACATTTTTTCGGAAATCTCGTATTATCGCTCCGCACCGGCTGAAAGCCAATCAATGTAAATAGATAGAGATTTCCTTGAAAAAGGATGAATTGCGTAGCGCTGGAAGGAGTGAATTCGTGAGCCGTACATCACGGTACGGTGAACGAATTCACGACTGAAGCGCAAGCAAGTCGCCTTTTTCAAGGAAATCTCCACTCATGGCTCCATCGTCTAACGGTTAGGACAGCGGCTTTTCAAGCCGTTAACAGGGGTTCGATTCCCCTTGGAGCTACCACGTAAAAACCACGCCTCACGCGTGGTTTTTACGTAGCCCCGTGGATTCGAGCGAAGCGAGAATCTTTACGGGGCTACTCGATGACAAGACGGTGTGGTTCACGTGGCACGCCTCCGAGGCACATAGATCGCAGGTGTTCACAGCTTGCCACGGAACATAAAGCACTTCGCTTTTTATGCTCCCCGTTCTACATAGCCCTACGTCATTCATTAAAAACTTGACACCCCTTCTTTTGGTATGAGACTAAATGGATATATGTATTACGTCTACCTTTTAGAAAGCCAAACGGACCACAATTGGTATATCGGCTACTCTACAGATGTTGAGCGGAGACTATCGGAACACAATGCTCACAAAAATATCTCCACGCGTTTTCGAGGTCCTTTCAAGCTTATCTACTACGAAGCCTACTGCCATAAAAAGGATGCTCTCGGAAGAGAAAAATTCCTTAAAAGCGGATCCGGACATCGTTTTCTTAAAAAGCAACTTCGACACTACTTTGAAAAATATCCATAAATATGCAAAAAGCGCTCCCCGTTGAGACGATCGGGGAGCGCTCTCGCGTCTTGAGAAGAGGGAAGGTTCTTACGAATGACAGCCTCTTGAGGGGCTCCTCATTCTGACTCGAAAAGTTCGAATGGAACCCACGTCTCTCCATCACGGTAGGCGAATGACGAAATGCCATGAGCGCGCAAGGCCACCATGGCCTCATGCAACCTCAATGCCTCCGAGAAAACGCGCTCGATCCCATCCTCATCGCCGCACGTGATACGCTTGATTGTACGCAGTCGCGTGTGAGGCTCTGCGGGAAATGTGAGCTCGACGGTAAGCTCTTCCTCTGTGACATCCTCAGGAAGGACGAGGTCGAGGGTAGAAAAAAGTCCTGACTGATCGCCTGTTTTTATTCGCTTGACCATGTTTCCTCCGCAAAAATTTTTACCATGAATCACACTCCTGCGTCAATCCCGCCTTCCATCCCCCTTACCCTCCGATCCCTTCCGGCGTAAGATTGTCTCTATATGGACGAAGAACTTCGCCAAAGGCTCGATGCTCAAGACATGCTCTTGAACAGCATCAACGCCTCCCTCAACCGCATTCGAGCCTATTTCAAATGGACGTTTATCGTCACGCTCGTCCTCATTCTCCTCCCGCTCCTCGGCGCGCTCTTTGCCATCCCGGCCATTTTGAGCTCGTACACATCGCTCTACAGCGGATTCTGAGAATCAAAACCCCTCACGTTAAACGCGACCCACCCCGTAGAACGGGGCACGTCGCGTAGAACGTAGGGGTCACCCCCTACCCTTTTTTCGGTCTCGCGACCAATAACTCACGCTCCGGAATTGGGCACGTGGGTCCGCTACTCAATAGAATACGCTCGCTCTGCTTGTACAGAAGATAACTCGACCCCACACAAACTCCGCAGAGGAGAAGAGAGGAAATCGCATCAATGCTTTTTGAGCCGATCTGAAAAAACCAGATTCCCTGCGTTGCAAAAAAAGCAAAAATCGTCGCGCACACGGCGAAGGTGTAGAGCAACGGAGCAAAAAGTTCTTGGTGACGACGGATGATCGGAATGAGTAAAAGCGCAAGCGCCGCGACGAGGTAGAAAGATCCGCGAATATTCCATTGGTAGGCGTCTTCGAGGGAGATGAGATACTGACGATCGCCATCCTGACAGATTGATAGAGCCCCGTCTCGGCAGAGAGTTTCCCACGTTGGCTGGCGATAGATCGCATTGACCAAGAAGACGACGCCGTGCAGGAGAACGAATGACGCAACGGAAATGACGAGAAGGAATCCAATTCGTTTGAGAAGAGGCATAGTAAAATCAGCATCAGTATACCGCGTTTTTCTTCTTCCTCCTATTTTTTTAAAAATGCGACCAAATGCGTTTACACTCCTCACGATCGTCAAAGACGTATTCGGACGTATTCGTAAAAAGCATATAAAAACAAAATGCCATTACGCCATTCACTTCTTTTTGCAGAATCTCGCAAATCCGCCATGAGTGTCGCGAAGAAACACACCCGCCTCTCCAGAGAGAGAAAATATTTCCCATGTGCTATTTCACCGGAACGATGCTCGTTGCCATTTTCGCCAGATCCGCGTTCGTGATGCCGAGACTGTACAGGCGCATGACGCGATACGCTTCATCACCATTTTGGAGATAGTGCACGGAAAGATCCTTCGGATGGATGTAGTACGCTTCTCCATGCTCCTCGACGCGCAGTACGATGCGGCCACGAAGCCGATTTTTGATCGCCCAGTCCCCTTCTGCAATCTTGGTATAGTCGAACTCGTTTACGCCGAGTCCGAAGCTACGCATCATCTGATATGCCGTGGGCCCGTCTTTCATGTAGTATCGCTTTGCCGAAATCGGATCCACGTACCAAGCCTCCCCATGCGCTTCAGCCTGAAGCAAAATGTACCCCCTGAGACGATGCATCATCGCGGAATCCGTCGTAACCGCCACGTCCATAACGGACTCGGAAGAAACGGGAGCGAGCGGCTTCCCCGAAGATGGAGATGACGCGCTCCCCGCGATGCTAGGGTAGTTCTTCATGTACTCCGCATACGAATCCCACACATTCCCCTCAAAACGCTTCTGCGTCACGCCCATGAGCGCTGATCCGACCCATCCGCGAGTCCCGTTCCACTCCACGCGATACCACCCATCGGTCTCGCCAATGATGCGGACGGATGTGGATTTCGGGATCGTTGTGAGGACCGTACTCCCGTCCATGCAGGCCTGATCGCGGACGAACCCGGCGATATTCATGCTCCCGGTCCAGTCATGGACTCTCACAGGATCCGCATAGCAATCCCCGGCCTTGGCATCGTTCATGGCAAAAAAGAGAGCCCCGCTGAGCAAAACAGTGAAAAGGAGAAGTTTTTTCATATTCATTTAAGGATAACGGATGAGAACGGAGAAGGCCAGACGCCCCTTTTCCCTATTCTCTATCTTCGTGTACCCTATCAATCAGATGGGCAGAACCACCCGTACGGGCGTCCCGATGTCCATCGGGACGCCCCTACCCCCTCCCCCCTACACCCTTCCTATGCACCGCCTCCGTATTATCCTCATCTGGTCGCTCATCGGCATTGTGCTTTTCTTCTCCGTCGGCCTGTACGTCGGGTATAGAATCTTTACGCCTAAACCGCAGGCAGAAGCGCGTGTGAACGCTCAAGCCATCCTGACCGCGCTCCATGACCGCGGATTCCTCGTGAGCCAGACCTATATTTTCGATACTCCTGTGACGATCGATCGGTCGAGCGGGAATGCGTTTAAAGACTTCTTCTTCGGGCAGACCATTGAGGCGCGCGGAACCATGGAGGTGAATTTGGGCGTGGATCTTGCGGAAGTGAAAGCGGAAGATATTACTGTGGACGATGCCGCGCAAACGATCACCGTTCGCATTCCACGCGCAAAACTGTTCAATGCGCGACTCGTGGGGCCGATCGAGGTAAAGAATACGCAAGGCGTGCTCAAACGACTTCTCGACTCCGATGATGGCTATAATGAATCCCTGGCGCTCCTCTCAAAGACCGCCGAGGACATGGCTCAGCGTCCAGAAATCATCGCCCGCGCGAATGACAGCGCAAAAGACGATCTCACGCGCATGTTGGAATACGTGAGCGGAGGAAAGACAGTGAAAGTGGAGGGGAAATAAGAAATACTTAGGCCGCTTGAGCGAATTCGTACGCCTCTTTTTGAGTAACCTTCTTTAAGATGTAGTAGATATTCGTATCCGTCATCTGGCTCTCCTCGTCATCGGCATGATTTCCCGTTGGAAGATCTCGATGCTCAATAGCCTCGATCTCAAACCCAGCCTCTAACGCCAATGTCGTGATGTCCTCGCGCCCATAGACATATCGCGTGGCAAAATGCTTTCCATCCGGACTGTCGACGATTGCCCCTTGTCGAATATTCCGAATATTTCGCTTAGCCATTTCATCAGCGTATGCAGAAACCATTTGTTGATAGTATGAACCCGCCAGGTCGCGATCGGGAATGTCGATGATCAGTCTGCCACCCTCTTTAAGAATCCTGTTCGCTTCAGCGAATAAAGCACGCTGACGATCGATGCTCGTTTCGTGGAGAATATTCCTCCCAAGACTCACAACCGCCTCAAAAGAGTCATCTTCATACGGCGTTTTCGTCCAATCCCCTTGTGTCACATGCTCCTTGCCAAGTTTTTCTTGAACAATATCAACGTGCCGTTCGGACAAATCAATCGCATCTACCCGATACTTCCCATCTTGCGCCAGTGGAATGGAGATTCTTCCCGTCCCGCATCCCAGATCGCACACCGAAGCCCCCTCTGGCACGCGCGATCGAATGATGGACAAATCCTGCTCAAGCATTTCCGCATTGAGTGCGTACTCTTCAAAATGGATATCCGCATAGAGCTTCCGCAGATCTTCAACGACCTCACCCGGGATCTCCGGGGAGAGATATTTTTGAATCTGTGCGCCGTATGAACCCGCCTTTGATAAGACCACGCGAACCTCTTCGGCTTGAAACGTATTTGCCAAATCCGTAGCGATTGATTGGAGAATGCCTTCACGACAAGAGGTGATCGTCAAATGTGAAAAATCATCCCGTATAAACCGAACGAGGTCTTGATAAGAAAAATGCCGAATATCTTTTCCATCCGCATCAGAAAAACTCATGCGATGCGCGAGGCGAAGCACATCATTCGACCGCTTCACCATCCCAGAAAACCACGAACGTCCATCAAACTTCTTGCCCTTCTTTCGAAAAGCGGCCTCCAGCGCCGGAGCAACGGCATCATAACAACGCTGGGCGAATACAATCGTTTCATGATAGTCATTCCACAATTCGGCACCGTGGTGGAATGACCACAAACGATCCAACGGACGGCCGGTTTTCTCAAAAACCTCCGCATTCGGATCTATGGCGTACTGGAGTCTCGTAATGTCATCCAAAGAAAAATCCGGCTCCTCGCAAGCGATCAATGCAGAAGCTCCCGCTTCTTTATGTGCTAATAGAAAACGGGAAAGGTATCTTTTCCTCTCTTCGTCTCCGCCGCATTCCATCCATGCAAGAATGAACGCTCCCTGCTGGCGAAGGTTCAACTCCGAAAAATACATCCCCGTTTCATCCATGAACTTTGATTGGAATACGGATTCAAAATGCTTCACGATGAGTTCCAGGGCACCTTTGCGCCTTTGCGCCTCCTCTTCATCAAGACCAGCTTCAGGATAAAACAGGTCGTCGTACGTCAATTCGCGCAGAACGGCCTTCATGCGCTTTCCCGATTCTGGATCCGCCGTTTCAAAATATTTCAATAGCCCCTCTTGAGGGTCAAAAATGCCCACTTTCCCATCAGCGGTGATCTTCCGGCCATGATATCGCTCATCGTTCAGATCCCCCAAATCGTACACATTTCCTTGATGGACTATTCCCTCATTCGTAATCGGCAAGGCGCCCAACTCGAGCCTCCGTAATATATTCGTTGCAATCTCATACGAAGACGTGAGGGGTTTTGCACGCTTCCTTACATCCATCAAACAAACCTGCGCATACTCCGGATCAAGAGAGCTCAACATGCGCGCGACGCCGCTTCGGTGCCTTGCGGCCCACATCGGATCCGCTCCAATGTAGCGCATGATCTCCTCTACCCCTTCCTTGCTCTCCCCTTTATAAACGAGGTGCTCGACGATCACAGACTTCAGCGCATACGCCGTGCTATGAACGCTCGATTCAATGCCTCCGACAAGCTCATCCTGACGATATCCGGCCTCTGCGCCAAGATGAATAGCCTCATTAGCATTTTCCTCTCCGCCATGCGAATCCCACGACCGCTCAACGATGCCACGTAAAAAATTTTGACCGCTCTCCGACGGATGCTTTTTAATCTTGCTGATCGCCTTATCCCACTTGCTCATGATCCTCGGGAGAAATTGCTCTTTAAGGATAAAGAGATCCCCTTCGTCAATGGCCTCTTTTTCTTTCAAAATGGAATCAACGATGTCGAAAAAAGGAATTCCAGACGTTTCATCCTCTTCATCGTCATCTTGCGACCGCCACTCTTTGGCGAATTCGCTCCGCATTAAAAAATCGCGCATCGCCTCCAACGCCCCCGATGAAGGAAGCCTTGATCCATCCTCCTCCATCGGACAATCCGACATGCGGATGAACAGATCGAAGACGGCTTTTAGCTCCTGTTCGACTTTTTCAGGATTGCGTACCGAAATTTTCAAGTCCTCCAAAATATCCGCGCATACTCGCTCGAAATCTGCAGACTCGCGTTCAACCTTCGTTTCAGAAAGCTCTTGAGGCGCGGGGTTCGTCGGGAATGATTCAATGGGATGTCGCATATATTCTATGCCGGAAGCGTAGCATACATGAATTTCACGCTCGAGCGAAGCGTTTCCGCGATAGACGGGCTTTCGATGATCACTCCGATAAGCTCATCCGAGCGATAGGCGATAAAAGCGACCTGATCCCCAAAAACATCAACTTCCCCCCTAAACGGGTACTGTTCGCTTTGCATGATCTTCGCATCACGCAATTCCCGCATATTTCGCTCCATATACGACGAAGCTTGAGAAGCTCCGTTGGCAACAACGACAACACGCAGCCCCTTCTTAACCCTCATGTGTACGTAATTTGATGTTAACCATGCAAAAATTTTTGGATCCGGCTCATCCGGACTCACAAGGGCATAAATCGTTTCATTCTGTTTCAGTGTCTCCCTATAAATCTCCTTCAATCCCTCCACCCCCTC
>CAZWYJ010000009.1:0-24163 GCA_964638165.1 uncultured Gammaproteobacteria bacterium
CCTTGTGAGTCCACTGGTCAAACCAGTGGATTACCGACTGAGCATGTATTTACTAATCAACCAATCAACTACCTTACGCAATCCTGCACACGCCCTCACCCGGATCGTCCTCGCACGCCTCTGAAAGCACCTCAAAACGCATCCGGTCAATCGCCGCGCGCGCGATCAGGGAGAGCCTTCTTGGCAAATGCGTGACCGGAAACCATTTGACGTCTTCCACGAGATCATCGTGGACTTCAAAATCCAAATCCTCCACGTGGATCAAGAAACAGTGCAGAGCGTCATGCTTATCCGTACGGCTACTAAAAATCGTATCAATCTCTTTGGCCTCATCAACACGAATCCCAACCTGATCCCACGCCGCACGCACAACGGCATCCAGCGGAAGCTCGCCCTTCTGTATATTTCCACTTGGCAATGTCCATGCGGACCGTCTGCTCAAAGAGTGCTTGATCATAAGAATGGACGCCTCGCACTCAATCAAACAAGCCACGCCATGGATTTCCGGACGGAAATAGCGCCAGTAGAGCCTGCGAAAAAAACCAAGGAAAGAGAACATGCTGGGGATAGTATAGCAGAAAAGGCTTGAACCATGATTCGCATGATGAAAGGATAAACAGGATTACTACAAAACCAGATGTAGCCATCATGAAAATCCTCAAATCATGCGAATCATGGTTCAGAACCCCACGAACTGCACCTCCGTCTGCAAGCGAAGACCGAAACGATTACGAACCTCCATCTGACAGATCGAGACGAGCTGCGCGACTTCGTCTGCAGTTCCGTTTCCGTGATTGATCAAAAAGTTTCCGTGCTTCGGGCTTACTTCGATATCCCCGATCCTCCGGCCAAGCAATCCGGCACGTTCAATCAGCCACCCCGCGCTAATCGTCTTTGCCGCGATCATGGATTCCGGAACATCCGTTTCGGATTGCAACTGCGCAATGTCTGCTTCATCCTGAAACTCAACATTCTTAAACATGCATCCGGCTCCGGAATCTCCAAGTGGCTGCTTTTCTTTTCGTTTGGTATTGATTTCACCAATCCGCTCAAGAGACGTCGCAGAATCCCCGGGCGATAACCGGAGTACGCAACCAAAGATGACATATCGTTCTTTCTTAAACACGGATTCACGATATCCGAACCCACACTCCTCCTTTGAGAGCGTCACGCGCTTCCGGTCTGCCACGCGGAACGCATCAACGGACACAACCGCGTCCTTGATTTCTCCGCCATAGCATCCGGCATTCCCGTAGATCGCGCCTCCGATGGTCCCCGGTACGCCCGCTGCCCACTCGAATCCCGTCAGCCCGGCCTCTGCGGACTTTCGTGCCACGAGCGCCGTGATCGCTCCGGCATCGCAGACGATCTCTTCCCCGCGAATTTCAATAGACCGGAATCCCGCCTGAATCATCAGTCCGTCGAATCCTTTGTCCGCCACGAGCATATTCGATCCCCCGCCGTACACATACCACGAAAGACCTGCGGCCTCGGCGAGCTCGATGGCGCAGACGCAATCTTCCCGCGTTGGCGCAACCACGTAGTATCGCGCTGACCCTCCGATACGAAAATTCGTATGCTTCGCCATGGGCTCATGTTCGATGAGTCCGGGAAGGGATTGGAGTTCTGTGATCAGATCGTGAGACATATACGTACATTATTCAATAGACAAAAACTAATAGAAAGAGAGGCGCCCTCTTTGCCTTTCCCGACCGAATCGCCGTCTGGAATACCAGTGGTGCAAAAAGATATTCGGCGATGAGTCGCGTTCTACGCGATGAGCGGAGGGACCCCATATGGCAAGGACGACAGGACAAAAACTCTGCAAGATCTCGTTCAGTATTTCTACGAAGTTTTACATCCTGATCCTTCCTGCCTCGTGGGATCCCTCCGCTTCGTCCGCCTAAAGATTCTGCCTTGGCTGGGGATTCACCTGGCGGACTTCGGTCGGGAAAGGAAATAAAAAGAACTTCGCATCTTCTCTAAGACGCACCTCGTGCCATTTTCCTCGCCAGCCCATCAATCGTGCCTGCCCCCATCATCAGAAGAAGATCACTCGGACCGATCGTGGAACGCACGACCTTTTCCGTCTCATCCAAGTCCATTGCGAAGACGATCGAACGATCACGTCCGGCCTTTGCATCCCGTTCGCGCACCGCATCCGCGAGCTGCGAAGATGAGACATTCGCGTCCTCTGGAGCCTCACGTCCAGGAACATCGTAGATCTCGGAAAGGACCAAAACATCCGCGAGGTCAAAAGCCAGTATGAACTCGTCGAAAAGGCCACGCGTGCGGTTACGATGGTGAGGCTGGTAGCACAGAACGAGTCGTCGGTCCGGGAACGCGGATTTTGCCGCCTTCAGCGTCTCCGCGATCTCCGTCGGGTGATGCCCGTAGTCCGAAATCACCAGCGCGCCGTCCATATCACCCACGCGCTCAAAGCGCCGCCAACATCCGGGGAACGCCGCGAAAGATTCAAGTACCTTCTCCTCTGTCCCATCATCCGCCACCGCGACCACGGCCGTGAGCGCCATGACCGCATTCCGCATATTCATCTCGCCCGGCAACTTGATATGCAAAGTCGCGGGCTCAGACTGCGCCGCAGTCACCCGCGCGCTCTGCCCGTCGCGTTCAATCTCAATCGCGCCGAACTGAATCTCTCCCTGTTCTTTCCCAACGCGAATAATTTGGATGCCACGTTCGCGCATCTTGACCTCATGCCGACTCACGAGCGAGGTGCACGTATCATCATCCGCGTTCACGATGAGCAATCCGCGATCCTGAATGCGCGAGAACACTTCCTCGAACATCGCCTGATAGTCTTGCACATTCTCAAACGCATCCGGATGATCGTACTCGATATTGTTCAACACGAGTACGGTCGGCTGATACGAAAGCACGTGCCGCCGATAC
This sequence comes from uncultured Gammaproteobacteria bacterium, assembly GCA_964638165.1. GTDB lineage: Bacteria > Patescibacteriota > Patescibacteriia > 2-12-FULL-60-25 > 2-12-FULL-60-25 > 2-12-FULL-60-25. The sequence continues at coordinate 2,914 of CAZWYJ010000009.1, forward strand.
TCATCCCCTTCCACCACGAGAAGGTCATCCGAACCGATCTGGACGTTCCCGCCCGCGAACACGGAAGATTTCGTCCCGACAATGACGGTTGGATTCGCACCCGCAGCCATGAGCGCCATCCCGACCATGGTGGACGTGGTGCTCTTGCCATGCGTTCCGGTGACGACGATTTGTCGCTTCCCTTCAAAGAGACTCGCGAGGAAGGTATGCGTATCAATGCACGGAATGCCCCGCCGCTTTCCCTCCACGAGCTCGGGATTGCCTTCCGGTACGGCATGCGAGTACACAATAACCTCCGCATCCCCCGGAATATTCTCCGCGCGATGGCCGATGAAGATCGAAAAACCCCGATCACGAAGCTCGCGAACGAGATCGTGCTCCACCGTGTCACTCCCGGAGATCATCGCCCCATTCGCGGCTAATAACTTTGCAACCGCGCCCACATGAATCCCGCCGATGCCGATCAGATGCGCGCGCGTATATGGGAGTTTCATGCGGCTAGATTACGTTTTTGACGCTAATCAGTCAATGACTCATTGACTGATTGACTTCCCAACCCCACGCCTCCGCCATCCCGGCATTAATTTCAAGAACTGCGTCCGCTGGCACGCGAGAAGAAACGATTGCCGGAAATTGAAACGCCTTCGGACATTGAACGCACGGTGCAATATCAACAACCACGCCATCTCGAAGGAAGATGATATCGAGCGAAAACCGCATCCCGAACATCCAAAATATCCGCGAAGATGCAAATGGGAAGATGAATAGCATTCCGCGATCCGCATCAAGAGACGCACGACCGGAAAGCCCGCGAATGCGCGAATACCACGTATCCGCGACCTCAACGAGGATACTTCGATCGCTGATGCGAAGGGTGAGAGGAGATGGTTTCATAAACTTTTCTCGTCATCCTGAGCGCCACGGACTGGAGTCCGCAGGAGCTTGCCGCGAAGAGCCTGCCCTGAGTGCACCCGAAGGGACCCCTTGGGAGTCGAGCGGCTTCTTCATTTTTTGAGGACCTTCTCAACATCCAAGGAGTCCTTCGCGATGCGATCCTTGCGGACTCTTTTTTTCTTTAGCGCTCAGGATGACGAGAGGAGCGATTCCTAATCAACCATTTACCAATCACCCAATCAACCATTACCGGTACACCTCCACCTTCGTTCCCTCGACAATTCCCCACTCCTTTGCCTTCCCGGCATTGATTTCCAAAACCTGATCCGCCTCAGTCTTTGACGTCACGATGGTCGGTACGCCGCTTGAATTCGCCGGATGCGGAACGTCCGCATGCACGTCTACGACCGTGCCATCACGAAGAAAAATCATGTCCAGCGGAAAAAACATATCCTTCATCCAAAAATACTGAACCGCTGGGTGATCAAAAATGAACAACATCCCGTGATCCGGCGAAAGCGAGAGACGATCCGACAATCCCTGAACGATCGCCGCATCCGTCATGGCGAGCTCTACGAGAATCTCGCGCGATCCGACATTCGCAATAGCCGTGGGAAGCGCACCGGCCGCCAAAATCTCTTCGTGGCGTGGCTCGCGCTCCATCTGAAGCATCAAACCCACAAAAAGCGCCACGCACGAAATGATCACGCAACAAATCACGAATATTCGTCGCCACCCCGTGAGATTACTTCCTGGTCTGATGAACATAGGCGAAGAGCGAAGATCCCACGACGAGGATCGCAATCAAAACGAGCAAGAAGATTTTCCCTTTTGTCTGCATGGTGAGGGCGATCAGACCGAAGACTGCGGCCGTTGCCCAGATGATGCGAACAACCATGCCCGGAGAAAGGCCGGCTTTGATGAGACGGTGGTGGATGTGCGTATCGTCACCGCGGAACGGTGATGCGCCACGCATCAATCGCCCGATCACGACGATCCCGATATCAATAATCGGAATACCAAGCGCGATCGCGGCCGTTGCGACCTTTGCACCGGAGATGATTGAGAGGACGCCGAGCGAGAATCCCGCGATCGTGCTCCCGGCTTCTCCGAGGAAAATTGATCCGGCCCGATTGAACCGTACGAATCCGAGGTGGATGGCCGCGATCGAAAGCGCGAGAAGCGCCACGCCGGGCTGAAGGTACGCGACCGACGAGGCGAGGGCGGCGATCAACAGCGCGCTAATGATCGTGAGGCCGGACACGAGCCCATCAAGACCATCGAGCATCTTCATGGCATACGTCACCACGAGAAGCCATAAAACCGTGAGGACATCCGCAGGCCAGGAGATCAATCCGCCCAAAAACGGAACCTGCTGCCATACGAGCGACCATGCGCCACCCCCGAGCGGATTCGTGATCTGCACAATGCCGCTCCCGGACATCACGATGACGATGGAAGCAGCAAGCGGAAAACAGAATTGCACCCACGGAGGCAGAGAAAAGGCATCATCGAACATGCCACCGATCATCAAAATCGTCACGCCAAAGGCGAAACCAATAACCTGCAGAGGATGAAGTCCGAACACCGTTTCCAATCCGCCCAAAAACGGCAGAATGCTTATCAAGACCAGAACAATCGTCGTTCCGGTGGCAACCCCGCCCCAGAGCGCGGTCCGTTTTTCATGAATTTTTCGCCCGCCAACAGGCTCATCGCATACGTTCATGGCAAATGCCACTCGCCGGATCACCCACGTCAAAATCGCGCTCACGATGAGCGCGCCGAAGATGATGAGGAAAAAGGGATCGAGAGGCATGAAACGTGGGGCGTGGGGCGTGGGGCGTGGGGCGTGGGGCGTGGGAAATTGTCGCGGGCGGAGGAGATGGTGTCAACAATTGCACCAGATCTCTCTACTCCCCACCCATCCCCGTCCCTTCCCTTGAAAGGGAAGGGAGCTTGCTATGAAAGGTAATGCCTCTTTGAGAGTTCCCCTCCCTTCCGAGGCTTTTGCGAGGAACAAGGGAGGGGTTAGGCCCGCCCGCCACGCAAGCCGAGCTTGCGAGGCGTTGCGGGCGGGGGTGGGTGTAGATGAGAGAGGGAGGGGTTAGGGGTGCGCCCCGTTCTACGGGGCAGGTTCGCTTCACCCGCCGATCGCCTTTGCCGGCTCGACCGCAAGCGTTGCATCCGCCTTGAGAACAACCGTATCCCGACGATGTACCTGATTGCGCAAAAGGAGATCCGCAAGTTGCGTATCCACCCGATCCTGAATAACGCGCCGCAATGGACGCGCTCCGAAGAGCGGATCGAACCCGGCTTTCGCAAGAACCTCCACTCCCCCATCCTCGGCCCGGAACAGAATGCCACGCTCCCCAAGCTGGCGCTCAATCCGCCGAAGCATGAGCCAACAGATCTGCTCCACATCATCGAGCGTGAGCGGGTGATACACGATCATGGCATCGAAACGGTTGAGGAACTCCGGCCGGAACAGGGTCTTGAGCTCGCGCTCGATCAAGGCCGTCTTGATCTGTTCAATCGGCGTTCCGATCTTGACCTCATCCTGAATGAACGATGTTCCGGCATTCGACGTCGCGATGAGGACGACATTCGTAAAATCAACCGTGCGTCCCACGCCATCCGTCAGCCGTCCGTCATCCATGACCTGGAGGAAGAGGTTGAGAATGTCCGAGTGCGCCTTTTCGATTTCATCAAGCAAGACGATGGAGAATGGCTTCTTGCGCACCGCCTCCGTGAGCAATCCTCCGCGCTCATCGCCTGCTGCGCCGATCATGCGATACACGGAGTCCGCTTCCTGGTATTCCGACATATCCACGCGGATCATATTCCCCTCATCGCCGAAGTACTCGGCCGCGAGCGCCTTCGCGGTCTCCGTCTTACCGACACCGGTTGGCCCGAGGAAGAGGAAGTTCGCGATCGGACGCTTGCCCTCGCGAAGCTCCGCGCGCGCACGTCGCATGGCCTGCGCAACCGCGGTGATGGCTTCCGATTGACCGACCACGCGCGTATGCAAGCGATCCTCCAATCCGAGAAGCTTCTCTGACTCGTCCCGCGACACCGCTTCCACCGGAATCTGCGTCTTATCATGCACGACCGAGGCCACGTCTTCCCCGGTCACGAGCGCCTGATCCCCTCGCGTGCGATGCGCGAGTACCGCTGCCTCACGGATCAGATCCAGCGCTGTAGACGGCATGGCGCGATCATGAAGGTATCGGCTCGCCAGCTTGGCCGCGCGCTCAATTGCCGCAAAAGTAAAGAAGATGTTCTGCTTGTACTCAATCGCTCCGGACCTTGCCATGAGCACGCGCATGGAAGCGTCCACGTCCAGTTCCGGCACATCCACGCGCGCGAGTTTGGATCCGAGCAAACGACGCTCGATGTAGGCGGTATACGAATCAGGCGTGGTCGTTCCGATCACAATGAACCGCCCGCGGTTCAGCTCATTCGCCAGGGTCTCGGAGAGATCCAGCGGACCGCTCCCACGCGCACCCGAAAGCGCCTCAATTCCCTCAAGGACGAGGATGATATTCCCGCTCAGCTGTACCTCTTCCAAAATGGCAAAAAACCGCTCGCCGGCAAGACTCGCATCTCCGGCAGCGACCACTTGCGGAATATTGATCGAAACCAAACGCCGATCGAAGAGCTCGGAAGGCACATCCTCTTCCACCATGCGTCGCGCCAATCCCTCAATCAACGCACGCTTGCCCACGCCACGCGCACCAACCAGGATAACGGATCGCGATCCGCTCTCAATGGAGCGCAGGAGCTCCTCCATTTCCGTTTTTCTTCCGACGATGGCCGGGATATACCCATTTCGCGCCGCAAGCGTGAGATCTTCGCTGAACCGGTCAAGGAGCGGGGTCACCCGCGCGGTCATGGAACGATTCATCACGCTCTTCGGCTTGAGCATGGCGAGGCGCACGAATCGCTGATAATCCTCTCGCATCTTCTCGCGCAACCGAATCCACTCCGCCACGTGCACCACGTGATCCGGCGGATACCCCATGCCGTCAAACGCCTCACGCAAACGCTCATCCTGCGCGAATGCTGCGGAAAAAATCTCAATGGTCCGAACCGTCGTCCGTCGTTCTTTGCGCGCGAGCTCATACGCCGTAATCAGAACGCGTACCGCGTCCGCCGAAAGCACCGGCGCCTTGCGATCGCTCGGTTCGCCCAGCCGGATCAGCGCCGCGATCGGCTGTTTCGTCTTCTCGAACGCAAGACCGACCCGCGCCAAAAAGCGCGCACCCGTTGCCGAAGCCAAGGACGCGGCGAAAAGGTGCGGAACGCCAATTTCCGCCTTGGAGAGATTGCGTGCCAAGCGATATGCCGCATCAACGACTTCCCATGCCTCGAGGCTGAAGTGCTCGCTGACATCAAAACGGTGATCCGCGCGATCCCGCGCAGTCTTCTCGCGCTCCGCGTTCCACACCGCGCCCTTATCCCATCCCGGGATGGGTTTCGCGTCATTTCCGTACTCGATGAGACGGAAGATCAAAAAGCAGTCAATGAAAATACCGAGCCAGAACAGGGCGATTTCCGGATACCCGCCAAACCAGAACGCGGACGTCAAAACGCCATCCAGCGCATCGAGGCGCGTCACCCGCCACACGAATGCAATCAGCGTGATCGCGGACGCGGCCATGAGGAGGAGGTGAAAAATCGTGGTCACGGTCCGCCGAATACGCCGGAAGACGAGGTGGAATTCATCCACGGGCGCTCCCCACACAAGCAAACCATCCACGGACGCGAGGCCGATAGTCTTTGCCGGATTCTGTTTGATGATCTCACTCATAGAATAAGGGATCGCCAAGAACATTCATTTTTGGATGCAGACCGAGGAAGAACCGAGCATCGAGCGATGCGCACACAGACGTACGCAGAGCGAGAGGCGGAGGTTCTGACAAAGGTATGCGCCAAAAATGAATGTTCTGTCATAGGGAAGACGCTCGATCGCGGATAACAGTCAAGACTCCGCCCTGGATCGCCAAAATAAGCGCAGCCGGAGGTAGAATAATCCATGCCGCAATGCCAACGGCGTACATGACGATTTCCACGAACAATGCGATACAACGACCAATCAAAACCACGAGACGCATAAACACGCTGATCAATCGGCTCGTCCAGTCATACAGGCCGTACATTGGCACGAAAAAATTCCGTATCCATACGCCAAGGGCATAGGCACGGATGCGGTACACGATCGTCGCATACGCGAGGTCAATCACCCGCTGCAACCCGCGGGTATACCACCACACCGGAAACCAAAGAACGCTCCCCACGAGGTCAACGAAAAGAAGTTGCGCAATAGCACCAACGCGCGATTTCATGGGGAGAGTATAGCATGAACAGTCGGTAGTCGGCAGTCGGAAGTCGTAGTTCGTATTTCGGGACGGTATGAGCTATTCGTATACAAGACGCCGATCACGTCATCATAAAAACAATCAAGACAAATGCCATTGACAAAGAATCAAAAAAATCATACGATTCGCATGATCCGCCAAAAGAGCAAAATTCAAACGAGAGGGACACCATGTCAAAAAAGAAACCCCGACCGATCCTTGTCACGCTCATCAAAAAGCTCGCGCCCGAAATAGGCGCAACGGTTTTAATTGAACCGGAATGGGAAATCGCGGGACAAATTCGCTTCAAGAACGGAAGGACGCGATACGTTCGCTACTCGACGCTTGACCTGAATCCCGTTGGCGCATCAGATATCGCGAAAGACAAAGACTACGCGAATTTTTTCATGCGGGCCATGGGATACCCGACGATTCCGGGAAAAACTTTTTTCTCCAAAGCGTGGGCCAAAGCGATTGGTTCGCGTCGCTCGATCGACGCAGGATATCGGTACGCAAAACAACTCGGATTCCCCGTCATCGTCAAGCCGAATAGCGGGAGCCAAGGGTGTGGCGTTGCTCTCGTACGTACGAGAGCTCAATTCTATCGGGCCATGCGACAAATCTTCCTGCAAGACAGGGTCGCGCTCGTTCAAACGCCCGTTCGAGGAAAAGACTACCGCATCATTGTCCTGGATGGAAAAATCATTTCCGCCTACGAACGCAGTCCTCTCTCCGTTACCGGAAACGGACGCTCGACAATCGCACAGCTCCTTAATAAAAAACAGCGATCCTTCGTAGCATCAAGTCGGGATACGCGGATCAAGACCGATGATCCACGTATCACGGAAAAACTTGCTACGCAAGGAAAGACTATGGCATACGTCCCGACGAGGAACGAACAAGTCTTTCTTCTCGACAATGCGAATCTCTCATCCGGAGGAGAGTCAAGGGACGTCACGACTGCCATGCATACAGACTTTCAAGATATCGCTACCCGACTCACGAAAGATATGGGATTGCGATTCTGTGGAGTTGACCTCATGATCGAAGGTGACATCGCCGACCCGCCAAAACGATACTGGGTTATTGAAATCAATGCGGCCCCTGGTCTCGACCACTACGCGAACTCCGGTACAGGGCAAAAACAAGTCGTAGAAAAGATGTACCTTCATGTTCTCAAGAGCCTAGAAACCGACCATTGAATCCAAAATCACACGTTGCTGGGGAGAAGATTTTCCCGGCATCTCTATTTCTGAAAATGCACATCAGTGAAATTCAAAAATGCCTATCCGCCTATCAGGTGTGCATCACATATCAACCAATCCGCGACGAGCCGGACCCGTCACGATTGATAAAAATATTTCCAGAAAAGCGTATACGCATTCTTCCGGCAGATGCAAACGCGGATCCGTATGCATGCGCTCACGAATGTAATGAAACATTTCAAAATCTTCACACGTGCATTCTCATCCCCGGAACACGATTCGACCTTTTTGGAAATAGGATCGGCCACGGAGGCGGTTGGTACGATCGTTTTCTATCACACGTCCCGCCGAAATGGGCACGCATAGGCGTAACGCCCGTAACGCGCATATCAAAAGAACGCATCCTCGTTCAGGCATGGGATCAGCCGATGGATTATCTTTTGATCATGAATGCGTCCGAGGATTTTTCCTATCACGAAACGCTTTCCCGTTCTGAAAAATGAAACGAAAAATGTCACGATGTTCGGATATACGCATATCCGCGGGCGTAAAAATGTCTTTTTCTGCATACTCCACCGGCGCATGGCGCAAGAGAACGACCGGGATGCGTTCATTCCCCTCTCCCATCACGAGTACCGCGCTGGCCGCAAGAGCATCCGCGACATTGCTCTGCGTAACTCGGCTCATTCTTCCATACAAATCCTCTTTTCCAATATAACTCCTGATCGGACAAAAACCCGACCATCCGATCGCCCGTCCGATCGTTCCCATGCGCAAGGGGACGCTTCGTGTATCCGTAATCAAAACACCAATCCGCTTGAGCCCAAATCGCTTCGCGAGATTTTTCCGTATCCGCCGAGCGCTCCCCATAGGATCTTTTGGAAGAAGAATCGCTTCTCCATCCGCATTCGATTCATCAGCGCCCGCATTTATGCACCATCCATCATCCATCAATGCAATTTTGGCCCACGGAGTCTGTACGATTTTCTTGGCCGTCCGTGAAATGTACGCCTCTTTTTCTTCTATACGGATCATGCGCCTCTGACAAAGCGCGAGAACTTTTGAGGTTACGCAAAGAATATCCCCTTCTTTCATTGATACAACCGCCTTATCAAGAAGGCGATAGATTGAATCGCCTTTCTGCACGATCGCCGTTCGTATCGGAATAAGATGCATACGCTTGCAAGACAGCGTAGCAAAAAATGCCATAAAAAAATACACCGCTCCCCACGAGGTCAATACGCGATTTCATGGGGAGGGTATAGCATAAATTCCACACCCATCCCTGCCCGCAACGCCTCGCGGACTCGGCTTGCGTGGCGGGCGGGCCCAACCCTTCCCTGCCTGCCCGCCTCTGGCGGGAGTACAGGGAAGGGAGCTCTGCCTGATGGCGATTCCTGCAAGAACGCTGTCTTGTTATTCTGACTACTGTGACCGCAGATCCACTTCCCGCTTCCTGTACAGACCCGTATTCAATACACGGTTCATGTGCTCACTCGCAGACCGCACGGCGTCCGACTGATGTACGCCCATATCCGCAAATCCCACCCCCTGACGCCCCATGTCATAGAAAAAATTCTTATACGTCTCCTTATCCTCTGCATCGAGTAAATCCAATATCTCTCGGAGAGGTGTATGATTCTCTAAAAATTGATCGAAATCCACCCGGCCATCCTGAGCGACCGCCTGATCCCAATCTTTTTTTATACCAGAAATGCTCGCCTGCAAATCCTTTACATGTTGTAATCGCTCCTCATCAACATCTTCTAGGACGATCGGGCCTTTCTGCTTCCGCTTTTCCGGAAGATATCTTCGCAAAAACTCCTCAATAGGCACATATGCGAAAGTGTTGCGGAATGGAAAATTTCCGGTCTCTGCCAGCTTGCGTAATCGTTCCTGATGAATTTGTCCATTCGCATCAATCAACTGATACCACGCTGAAAAATCCGCCATTGACGTTTTGATCTCGGGAACGGCAATGAATCCTAAACGCTTTGCGATCGGCGTATCCATAAGCCACGAGGTGCCAATAATCGCCTTCGTGGAAGGAGCATTATCCACGACGTATTCCGCAAGCGCGCCAAAAGATTTCTTAATCGCTGAACTGTTCATGTCACCCTCTCCGGTGAATGCCGGACGAAAATGCATTGCAATAACACCATCCGCCACAGAGAATCCCCGTTCTTTAAGAACATTCCACACCGCACTGTCTTCACTGGCCTGCATACCCGTCTGTACTGACTCCCACTGCAACAATCCATCCCGCCGACCCGTATCAGCGCGTAAAGGCGTCTCCCCGCCACACTTCTGAACTTCCGCGACATACGTGCCAACCTCCGTTCGAATATCGTTTCCGATATCCAGAATATCCTGATCAGAAGAATGCTCAAGATCAATCTGGGTGAGACGACCGCGCAATGCCTTACGGAACGTCTCCCACATTTTCCAATACTCACGGTTCTCCGGACTTTGTAGTTCTTCTAGCGGCTTGAGTACGATTTGTTCAAAAGGAGTATCGTTTATCAGGTAATCGCTAAACGATTTCTCGACACCTTCCTTCTCTTCCTTCTTCCATCGCTCTCTTGCATACCGAAGGCTTATCATCGCAATCTGATCCATGAGTTTCCTATCACGGTCCTCTACATTCTCTGTCTGAATGCGCTCAATCGGCGGAGATTCGAAACTCATAGATCATTTTCATAACACTAAACTGATGCGAAAACTATATTCCTCAAAATAAAAATCCGCAACAATCTCCCTTCATTCCTCAACCGTTACACCCCAGAAAAAAATATAACAAATTCCTTGCGTTAGGAGTTGGAAGTTGAGCATCAAAAAAATCCTGAAAATCCTTTTAATCCTGTGAATCGCGTAGAACGCGACACGGTCATGGTTCAGACCTTCTCGCCTATCGAAATAGACCCTTCGCAAGCCCCCGCCAGAGGTGCGGCATTCGTGAATGCCGTACCAGAGGCGGGCGGACAGGGTGACAAGAGCGAGTTGACGCTCAATCCGTTCATTCGTTAATCCGTCAATCCTAATCCCCCCCCCAACAAAAAACGCCCCGACAACCGCCGGAGCGTTTCCTGTTTAATGACCGTTCTTATGAGTCCCCCAGTCCCTGTTCAGAAGGCCGAGAAACCCTGGTGCGCTTTCAAGAACATCCGGTAGCACAAACTCACCTGGCGAGGGCGTACGAATGGCTGACGTCAACAGTATCAATCTGTTTGACGGCAACGAACCCGAGATCCTCTGCGCGAGTAGCCATGGCATCAATCGAAGAAACCCTGGCCACGTCCATCTCTAATGCCCGCGCTTCGCTCTGAAGGCGTTCGAGACGCTGTTCTGCGTCGCGGAGCTGGAATCCGCGAGCGGAGGAGGCGGTAATGAATCCGATGTAGGTCAGAGCGAATCCGAAAATCATCATCCAAATCAACGCTTCCCAGAGGAGCGGGGTATTCTGTGCGAGCTGACGAACAAAAGGTTGCGTCATCCCGAGCCGTTCATGCGGCTTCGTCATGGTGAGTGCGTAAGCACGTGTTGCGTTTGTCATGTATTTTGGTATTGGTTTTACGAACAAGGAACAAAACGCCTGCACATTCGTGCAGGTTTTGTGCGCGAATTGTGCGTATGGCTACATCCGTTCCGCGATACGGAGCTTGGCGCTCCGTGCGCGTGGGTTTTCCGTCACCTCCTCTTCCGACGGAACGAGGGGTTTTTTGGTGACGGCATTCCACGGTTCTGCGGCAAAGGCACGTTTCACGATCCGGTCTTCCAGCGAGTGGAAGGAGATGATCGCAAGGCGTCCGCCCGGCCGAAGCGCGCGCGAGGCCGCCTCAATGGCGATCTTGAGCGTTTCGAGCTCATCATTGACCGCGATCCGAAGCGCCTGGAACGTGCGCGTTGCAGGATGGATGTGAGACGGAATGTTTGGAACGGAGCGCGTGATCACGGATACGAGATCCAGCGTTCCAATAATGCGCGCGGCTTTGCGCGCTTCGAGAATTCCCCGCGCGATCCGGCGTGCGAACGGCTCCTCGCCGAACACGCGCAAGACGCGCTCAATATCCTGTACCGTCCACGTATTCACGATATCGGCAGCCGTGAGGCCGTCTTCATTCGCGTGTGGGCCCAGACGCATGTCCAATGGCCCGTCAGTGCGGAATGAGAGACCTCTCGACGGATCATCCAGCTCATCGGAACTCAATCCGAGGTCGAGCAAGATCCCGTCAAGCGGCGCAAAACCGTTCGCTTGCGCGGCGCGATCGAGGTGCCGGAAGTTTTCTTCCGCGCACATCCATCGGGCGCCGTACGGAGCCAAGAGCTCCTGCGCGCGGGCAAGTGCCGACCGATCGACATCAAGGGAAAGCACTTTGCCGTCCGGAGAGCTCGCCTGGAGCAATGCACGCGTATGCGTACCGCCTCCCAGCGTGCCATCGAGATAGCGCCCTCCGGATTGAGGCAAAAGGGCATCAATCGCTTCGTGCACCATCACGGCAATGTGTTTCGTCGCCATATCTTTAGACACCGTCGGCGCCAAGGCGCTCGGCAATGTCATTCCCCTCTGCTTCAGTCTTTACGCGGTAGGTATTCCAGGTCTCTTCATCCCAGATTTCGAGACGGTCGTACAGACCGGTCACGATCACGTGTTTGGTGAGATTGGCGTACTCCCGCAAGTAGAGAGGAATCACGATACGACCACTTGCATCAATCTCCGCTTCCATGGCGCCCGCAAGCATGAGTCGGGCGAAGGCGCGGGTATCGGATTTTCCGAGCGGGAGAGCGGCGAGCTTTTGCGCAAGCCGCTCCCACTCGGTCTTTGGGTACAGGAAGAGTGATCGGTCCAAGCCCCGCGTGATAACGACGCCATGGGCGACGTCAGCGCGAAACTTCACGGGAACCGATAATCGGCCTTTTTCATCAAGGGTATGACTGTATTGGCCGATAAACATATATGCCAATAGCAGGGACAAAAAAGGCTGGATTCGGAAGGATCGCTCCTTCACAAACTCTCCCGCCTCTGTGTTTCCCACTACTCACCACCTGATCCCATTTTATGCCACTTCATCACACTCGTCAAAGGTTCGAGGATCGCAAAACCAAGGCTCTACCTAGCAAAATAAGTGTTCGTTTTCCGTTCCAATGTGTATAAGCCATTTCCCACTTCGGACCATGATTCGCATGATTTAAGGATTAACAGGATTGCTTCTTCGGTATTTTCTCCCTTTCCCGACCGAGTTGCCGCCTGGGATGCCTATGGTGCGGGAAGCTTCTCGGCAACGAGCGGAGGGATCCCACAAACCGCGAATATTCGGGATGAAAAACGCACGAAGAAAAAATTTGAACCAGGATTTTCAGGATTAAAGGATTAGCAGGATTGATATTAAGAAGGTCAGTGGCGAATCTCATTCCTGTTTGCATCCATTGCGTTTAACGCAACCCATCCCTCTCAATCCACACCCACCCCTAACCCCTCCCTGAGTACAGGGAGGGGAACTCTCTTACATGTGCACTACCTTTCATAGCAAGCTCCCTTCCCTTTCAAGGGAAGGGCCGGGGATGGGTGGGGATGAAAGGCAGGGAGTGGCCTAGAGATAGATGTCGAATAGTCACGTCACGTAGAACGTGATGGGCTGGGGTACAAAATAATGAACAGGATAGAAAATCCTGCCAATCCTTAAATCATGCGAATCCTGGTTCAAATTTCCCCCCTCACCTTCCGATGGTACGAAATGGCAAACCGATGCGCTTCATCGCGCACCTGCGTTAATAGCGAAAGGTACTGCTCGCAAAAGGCGCAGAGATCCTGCTGGTCCGTATCGCAAACCAAATCCGTGCGCTTGCGCTCGCGCCCTTTCACCATCCCGACGACCGGAATGCTCTGACCGATCTCTTCGAGCGTGTGAATCGCCATCCGCACCTGACCGATGCCACCATCAACGAGAATCAAATCCGGTTTCCGCCACTCCGGATGACGAAAACGGCGCAAGAGCGTTTCGCGGATCGAGGCATAATCATCCGAGCCCATGACCGTTTTCATACGAAACTTCCGATACTCCGCTTTCGCCGGCGCTCCGTGATCGAATACGACCATGGACGCCACCGTGGACGTGCCGGAAATATGCGAAATATCATACCCCTCAATCCTCCCGAAAATATCCACCACACCCCGTACGGGCGCAGCGCCCGCCCGTACGGGCGGTTCGCGAACCGCCCCTACTTCCCGTTTCATCATCGCAACGTCGCGGATATGTTCGAGGAAAAAAATCTTATCCCTGATCGCTCCGGCCTCCTCGAATCTCTTGGCGCGCGCCAGCTTTTCCATCTCACGCCGATACCCGCGCACGATCCCCTCCTTCTTTCCCTCAAAAAATCGAATGAGATCGCGGATCGTTTTTTGATACGCCTTCTTATCCGCAACGTTGATGCACACACCCGGGCACTGTTTGAGATGATAGTAGAAACACGGGCGTTTCTGTCCGGGCTTACACGTGGTCCACGGGAAGACCGGGCGCAACATATCGAGCACGGCCCGAACCGCACGCGGGGAAGTGAATGGACCGAAAACCGCCTTATAGACTCTTGATGCGTCTTCCGGCACATCCGATCCTCGGACGAGGAGTGGCTTTGGAAAGTCCTCCTTCGTGATAACGAGATAGAGAAAACTCCGATCGTCCTTGTCTTTGATATTATACTTGGGCCAGTAGTGTTTAATGAGGTTCGCTTCGAGGATCAGAGCCTCAACCACGGTCGCACATTCCACATAATCAATGAACGAGATCTTCGAGACCATTTCCTCAATCCGGGCATCATGAGCCTTCTGGAAGTACGACGAAACCCGCCGCGTGAGCGACGTGGCCTTGCCCACGTAGATGATCGTGCCCTTGGCGTCCTTCATGAGGTATACGCCGGGGACATCCGGGAGAGCATCATTCTTGATCCTTACGTTCTTGGGGAACATGCGTCCATGCTAGCACCAGTAAATGGTAGATGGTAGGTAGTAGGTGGTAGGTAGAACGCCCCTACCTACTACCTACTACCTACTACCTACCGCCCTGGGCTTCTCGACAGAAACGCCGAGATATGCTGGAATGATTACATCGCTCCTTTTGAAGGATTCGTTTCATCCCCAAGACAACGGAGGAATGACAGGATGGACACCATAAAACAAGAAGAATCGTGTGAAGACACCGACCTTTACGATGAGATCGTACGGTATTTCGAACTCGGAGCGCATGTCGCGGAACGGATGCGCGGACACCAAAGCCTCAAACATCTGGAAAGAGAACTGGCGTTTCGCATTTTCCGCACTCTGCATGAGCAACTCGGAGGGCCGTCGAACGTGAGGACCTTTCTGTGGAATCTCTCCGATCACCCCCTCTGCATTCTGACGCCGGAGGTTCTCGGCCATTTCACGGCCAGACTCCTTTTCCTGAAGACCGTCATCGCTCCGGGCATCAATACGAGCGAAGCCCGGATCATGATCGCGCAGGAACCGAATATTCTCCTGGCTCATTTCTCGGTCTTCATGGATCTCATCGAACGGGCACTACAGATTATCCCTGACGCGAATCTTCGCGCTCCGTTCATGCGCGAACACCCGAGATTCTTCCGACTCGATGCCGAACGTGTCGCGCGGTTCGTTCACACGCATCGTACGGAACCTGTACCTGTTCCGATTCTCTGGCAGGAACTCGCAAAAGCCTGCGCCCCTCCAAGCGAACATCCGGAGAACGCGTCCTGATCATCGAGAAACGGCGAAAATGAATTGACATCACCTCGAAGAAGTACGGACGCCCTTCCGCGATCCGCACCACGCCCCGCTAGCCCGCATCGCGAGCCAATGCGGGGCGTTTTATTTTGCCCCGTCTCCCTCCTTGTCTCTCACGAGAAACCGGGTGTACGATACAAGGTATATGAGTGAACAAATGCCAAAAGATGTATCAGCGGAAGAAAGAGCTCGACGAAAACAAATGGAAGCGGAAACGCGCGAGAGACAAAAACGGGATATGGAGGGATACGATGGCCGAATCACGCAGATAGGCAGAGGGATGTCGGATGAAGAAATCGCCACCATGGACAAGATCTTGGAAAGCGTGGCTCCGGGCAAGTACGAGGGATCGCGCCGCATATCCAATGCAAAAAATCGCGCAACGGTCATCATGGATGGCATCCCCGTAGAGGCGGAAGGCGATGAAGAACCCATCCCGCCAACAGATCCGTCTCCGGAAACCTTACGAACGGGTCCCAAACCGGAAGAAGGGACAACAGACGAAGACCCTCTCACGGAATGGATGATGGAACAAATGAATCGAAAAAAGTGATCACGATCTTTTTAACACCTTCCGCAAATACTCCCCGGTGTAACTCCCTTTGACCTTCGCGACATCTTCCGGCGTGCCTTGCGCCACGATTTTCCCGCCCAAATCCCCGCCCTCCGGTCCGAGATCAATGATCCAGTCCGCGTTTTTGATAACGTCAAGATTGTGCTCGATCACAACCACGCTATTCCCGCGGTTCACGAGGCGATGCATAACTTCGAGCAGCTTGGCGATATCGTCAAAGTGCAAACCCGTCGTCGGCTCATCGAAGAGGTAAAATGTTTTGCCCGTATCGCGTCTGGAGAGCTCTGTGGCGAGCTTGATGCGTTGCGCCTCCCCGCCGGAAAGCGTGGTCGCGCCCTGCCCGAGCGAGATGTACCCGAGCCCCACTTCCATGAGTGTTTTCGTGCGATCGCGAATGGGAGGAATGTCGGAGAAGAAGGCATTCGCCTCCTCAACCGTCATGGAGAGAACATCGTGGATGTTCTTATTACGATATTTTACTTCGAGCGTTTCGCGACTGAAGCGTCGTCCTTTGCATACGTCGCAGGTCACGTACACAGTCGGAAGGAAATGCATTTCGATTGCGAGCTGGCCATTCCCCTCGCAGTGCTCGCACCGGCCACCGCCACGCACCACCGGAACATTAAAACTGAACCGTCCAACCTTATACCCACGGACGCGCGCTTCCGGCGTGAGGGAAAAAAGGTCACGCACATGCGTCCAGATACCCGTATACGTTGCAGGATTGGAACGGGGCGTGCGACCGATCGGCGACTGATCCACGTCCACGATCTTGTCCAGCCAGTCCGCGCCCGTTAATCCGCTGTGCTTCCCGGCTTCCGCCATGGCTCCGTTCAAACGCTTCGCGAGCTCGCGGTAGAGGATATCAATCATGAGCGTGGACTTTCCCGAACCGGACACGCCCGTAATGCACACAAAACGTTTGAGCGGAATCTGAACATTGATATTCTTCAAATTATTCTCCCGCGCGCCCTTCACGCCCAAGAACGTCGTTGCCGGACCGCGGCGCTTCTTCGGATACGGAATCACCTTATCCCCGCGGAGATAGGCGCACGTGGAGCTCTCCGGCGTCTTCAGAACCTCCGGCATCGGCCCGGCGGCGATAATCTCCCCGCCGTGCTTGCCTGCCCCGGGACCGATGTCCACGAGGTAGTCCGCAGCCGCAATCGTGTCTTCATCATGCTCAACCACGATGATCGTATTCCCGAGGTCCCGCAATCGCTCCAGCGTTTCCACGAGCTTGGTATTGTCGCGCTGATGCAGCCCGATCGTTGGCTCATCGAGGATGTAGAGTGTGCCCACGAGCCGCGACCCAATCTGCGAGGCCAGCCGAATACGCTGCGCTTCGCCACCACTCATGGAACCCGCGCGGCGATCAAGCGTAAGGTAGTGCAATCCGACATCCAGGAGAAAGGTGAGGCGCGCGAGGATTTCCCGCAGGATCGGTTCGGCGATGGCCGTCTTCTGCTCATTGAGCGAGAGATTCGAAAAGAAGGTATGTGCCTCTTTGATATTCAGCGACGTTGCCTCCACGATATTCTTGCGATGAATGAAGACATGCAGTGCCTCCACGCGAAGCCGCGCGCCCTTACAAACCTCGCAGATCTCATCCGAGAAGACGTCTTTCGTCCCCAATCCATTACAAGCCTCGCATGCCCCATACGGAGAATTGAACGAGAAGAGGCGCGGTTCGATCTCCGGAAAGGTAAATCCATCCTCCGGACAAGAAAATCGCGCGCTCATCAAAAGCTCGGAGCCGTCATCGAGCACCACGCGCACCGCATCATTCCCCCGCTCCAGAGCGAGCTCGATCGCTTCGGACACGCGAGTTTGCAAGCCCTTATTCCCCTTCACCGGCCACGCGAGCGGAACGCGATCCACCACGAGCTCAATCGTATGCTGCTGGTACCGTTTGAGCTCAACACCTTCGCGGAGCGACACAACTTTGCCGTCCACGCGCGCCTCCAAAAATCCGTCGTGGTAGTAATCCTGAAGGAGCTGATGATACTCCCCCTTGCGACCGAGGACAGAAGGAGCCAACACGAGAATTTCATTCCGATTCTCCCCTTTTCGCGCCTTAATCGCCGCCGGGTTCGAGTGGATCTCATCCGTCCGCTTGAGCACCGCGTCCACCATCTCGTCAATCGTCATCTTGCGCACCGGCTTGCCGGAAATCGGCGAGACCGGCTCTCCGATGCGTGCGTAGAGGACGCGGAGGTAATCGTAGATCTCCGTGATCGTCGCCACGGTCGAGCGCGGGTTGTGCGAGTGCGCTTTCTGGTCAATCGAGATCGCCGGAGAGAGCCCTTCGATCTCATCCACATCCGGCTTGTCCATCTGACCCAGGAACTGGCGAGCATACGCGCTCAAAGACTCCACGTACCGACGTTGCCCCTCGGCAAAAATCGTATCGAACGCCAAACTCGACTTTCCTGATCCGGAAAGCCCTGTAAAAACAATGAGCTTATTGCGAGGCAACTCAAGCGAAATATTCTTGAGATTATGCTCGCGCGCACCCTTGATGGAGATAATGTCTTTCATAGCAGGGCGTGGGGCGTAGATCGTAGGGCGTGGAAATTTCAATACCTAAAAAGGCACCATCAAAGCCCCCACTTACCATGCACCACTTACGGACCTAAACACAAAGCCCCCGCAAAACGGGCTCGTCCAGATGAGGATAGAGCAAACTGAAAGGAATGTCGAGAGTCGTGCGTATACTCTTTGCATGAACTCCCTATCTGCGACATACTAACACATTCAATCATGAACGCGCGGTTCGCGAACCGCCCCTACGCCCTACGATCCACGCCCTACGCCCCTCCCCGTCCCTTGACGTATTCTAGATCATCCCCTTCCTTTCGCGTATGATAAACCAACAATTCCCTAATTAACGAAAGCTTGTTATGAGTATTCTGTCCAATCAAGATTCGGTCGCCGGGCTCACCGGAAGTCCAAAGACCATGTTCATCCTCGGGCTCGCTGTTGGCGTGGGCTCCATGGCTTTGCTCGCGCTCATCTGCACAACGACGCTCATCATCAAAGGCGTCAACTTCCCGTCTGCACAGGCCGCTAATCCAACTGCAGTCGCTCCAACGGCCGATCCGACAATAGACCCGACGGCACAAGCGGAAATGCCACCAGCCGGACCGGTTCCTGAAGTGACCGGCGAAGATCACGTCCGCGGGAAGGCGGATGCAAAAGTCACGCTCATCGAATACTCGGACTTTGAGTGCCCATATTGCACCAAACACGTCGCGTCCATTGATCAAGCCCTGAAAGATTTCCCGAACGATGTTCGCGTTGTCTACCGGCACTTCCCGCTCTCGTTCCATGAGAATGCGGAAAAGGCCGCCGTCGCATCCGAATGCGCCGCGAACCAAGGAAAGTTCTGGGAGATGCATGACGGACTCTTTACGATGTCAGAGACCGAAGGCTTGAGCACCGAAGGAATGAAGAAGCTCGCCGGAGACCTCGGATTGAACACGAATGACTTCAATGCCTGCCTCGACGGCAATCAGACACTTGATCGGGTATACTCGGACTACGATAATGGCATCACAGCCGGTGTTTCCGGAACCCCGGCAACATTCGTGAATGGAGGCCTTATCGAAGGAGCTGTGCCTTACGCCACCCTCAAGCAGGCGATCGTCGCATCCGGCGCAGCGAACTAAAAGCTTTTCCGCAGTTCATAAAACCGCCCAAGAGGCGGTTTTATGCTTCTCTATACACTTCGAATCTTTCTGTGTTACGGTATCCGCGTCCAAAAATAAGCCGATATCCCCCTCACGCGAAGGAGGAAGCATGGACCCGATTCTCATAAAAACGCTCGTAATCCTACTCGCCCTTCCCGTTCTCTTTGGAATTGCGACCTTTCTCTTTAAAACCCAACCGAAAACGCCACCCAGTACGGATCCGGTCACGCTGTCCCCGAAAAACCCGAAACCTCTTGGCCAGCGCCTCGAAGATCCGGAGAGCATCGTGGCTATCATCTTCCCTCAAGATCAAACCCGTAAACCGAATCTTTCTGAAGATGAGGCACTCGGCGGATGGACGGCTGAACAAGTGGGAGACCGAAAGGCCAAAATTCTTCGTGAAAAAAGGCGATGTCGCGTCTAACAAAGAAAGGGATCAAAGAACCCTATCTTCGCGCCAGGACACCTCTCGTCCTGGCGCGAATACGTTCTACCTGACATCTTGATCTTTTCCCCCAGATCTCGTAAGATTGCCGGGCAATTGAAGAACACGGAGAGGTCGCATAGTGGCCTAGTGCACTTGCTTGGAAAGCAAGCATACCGCAAGGTATCGAGGGTTCGAATCCCTCCCTCTCCGCCATCGAAAGCCCCGCAAAACGCGGGGTTTTTGATTTTTGGGATATGATTGTGGCGAATACGTGGCGAAGTTATTGTTGCGGTTCCAAGAGATCAACCGTGCTTTGAAGTTCGTTTGGACCCAAATGCGCATACCTCATCGTCATTTTAATATCCGCGTGCCCCATGAGCTGACGTACGGACAGAAGTGGCGCACTACGCGCAACTAACTGGCTCGCAAAGCTGTGCCGGAGTTGGTGCATCGTGACGCTGGGGACTCCAGCCTTCTCACAATACCGCTTCAGCCAATCATAGGCTGTCTTATAGAGAACAGGCTTGCCATTCATCTCGAAAACATATCCTTCCGTGCGTGGTAACGCCTCTAACACCTGACGCAGATCGGTCGTCATCGGTATCCGGCGAATACGGTTATTTTTCGTACTCCCGACTTTTCCTTCCACGATCGATCGAGATACTGTTATTTCATTGCGCTCAAAGTCTATATCTCCCCATCGTAATGCCGAGAATTCCGAGTAGCGCATTCCGGTCCGAAGGGCGAGTGTAAACATCGCCTTTCGCATTCCTTCTGGAACAACTGCCAATAACCGTTCAGCATTCTCCTTCGTCAGATACTGGAAAGGCGCTTCGGGGACTTTCAACTGCTTCATCTTCGGAACAGTTTCCAGCAACCCCCACTCGTTCGCCGTTGCCAAGCATCGGTGCAAAATATGCAAATGATTGTTCACTGTCTTTGGATTTAGTTTTTTCGTGGCGTTGAACTCGTCGCCTGACCAATATCCGCTTGCTGTTCGTCCGTGACATTAGCCCGAGGCATAGAACCAAGAGTGTTATTTTGAGACGGCGGATTCATTATTAGCTTGGCGCTCTTAGGAAAAAGAACCAAAAACGCCAAAACGCCGACAATTAACAACACTACGATGCCGACAAACGCAAGCAATACACGTTTTGTGATTTTGGGCATAGGCATCGCCGAATAAAACCATCCCACGAGGATCACTTTAAAAACTTAAAACTTGAGACGGCCTCGTTAAAAATGTCATCGTTTTCCCTTTGAAATTCAATAATGAAAGTATTTTTAGATCGAGGTAAGATAAAATCTATATTAGTCACTCCCTCAAAAG
>CAZWYJ010000010.1:0-21408 GCA_964638165.1 uncultured Gammaproteobacteria bacterium
CGAGACTCCTATTTGGTCAATGAAATTGGTGGCAGATTTTACTCATTACCCTTTTAAAAAAGACTGGAGCCTTTAACAGGTGAAATAAAAGGGTCCATGGATACCTTCCCAATCCTCTCGTCTTCTGGCATAATCGCGCCATCGGGCTATAGCGCAGTTGGTAGCGCGCATGCATGGGGTGCATGAGGCCGCGGGTTCAAATCCCGCTAGCCCGACCAGCGAAGAATCGCCATAGAGGCGGTTTTTTGTTGGGTTCACCCCGCATTCGCGGGGTGCCCGGCGATGCCGGGCAAATCCCGCTAGCCCGACCATCCCCCTTCGTCCGCCACGGCGGACTTCGGGGGATTTTGTTTTGTGACGGCAAGACAAAAAACATCCCGATATTCATCGGGATGTTTTTTGTCTGCCCTTTTAGGCTTCGTCTTCATCATCGGCAATAAAATCCGTGAGGCCATCCGCATCATCACCCTCATCATCCTCATCACCCTCATCATCCTCATCATCCTCATCATCCTCATCGAATTCATCTTCTTCATCTTCTGTCTCTTCCTCCGCACTAACTTCGTCTGCGGATGGTTCTTGATCCAACTCTGCGTCATCGAGCCACATAGGCTTTTTTACATGCTATAGCCTGCCTGTAGACAGGGCTAAAATTAATTAGTGAGAATATGCTATAAAATCCTCAAATCGCCGTCAATCCCCCTTCGCCCCCATAGCTCGCTTCGCGAGCGTCGGGGGCTTCGGGGGACGCGTCCCAGACCTCGGAGCCCGTTGAAACAGGATGGATTCCGTATCCCGATCTATCCCGAGAATCATCGGGGTGGTCATCGGGAAAGGAAGCCGCCTGTTTCAACAGGCTCTTGCGACAAAAAAGACAGGATGCAAGCATCCTGTCCTTCTTCATTCCGGTCAACAACCCTTAGGCTGCTGGCTCTTCCGTTGTCGGAGCTTCAGGCGTCGCTTCTTCCGTCGCAGGTGCCTGTGTCTCAGGGGTTTCCACCTCTGGCGTACCCTCTACTGGCTGGTCGTCAAATGACATAGCTTTGTATGCTTAAGAATGAAGTATAGAGATACTAACAGGAAGGGATGAATCCGTCAATAGCATAAGGGCGATCGTCGAACTTCATTATGTACGAATACATCGCCAAATATGGATTCACCATCTTCGTCTGAGGATTGTGGAGATTTGTAATGTTGGGATACCTCCTCATTGCTCATTATTCACGCGTCACCTACACTATAAGGAACCTATGTCTTGGGTCCTCTTCGCATTTTGCGCCGGTCTCCTGTGGACAATCGTAAATGTCATTGACAAATACATCATCGGACACGAATATCATGACGCCACCGTGGCCACGGTCGTCAAAAGTCTTATCATCCTCGTCATTTTTTCTTCCGCATCCTTCTTTTCCGGCACAGATCTCAACATTCCCCTCCCCTTCATTACGCTCTCAGTGCTAAGCGGAGCCGCATTGAGTATCGCCATTCTCTTCTACTACCAGAGCCTTAAAACCGGAGACATCTCAACCGTCACGCCAATCTTCGCGACCGCCCCGCTCTTCATTCTCCTCATTGGGAGCATCTTTCTCGGAGAACGATTCCCGCTCTCGGCCTACATCGGCGTATGTAGCGTGGCAATCGGAGCAGCCGTGATGGGCATGGAGCATAAAAACAACCGATTCAAACTCAACCGCGCGGCCATTCTGGCCATGGGCGTAGCTCTCTTCTCCTCCATCCGATCCGTCCTCGTCAAAGAACCGGCGAACGAGATCACTATTTGGCCGATGCTCTTCTGGATCGGAATCGGATGTGTGATCACTTCGCTCCCTTTCCTCATCATTCACTACAAACGCATTGAATCATTTCACGAACGGCTCGCCCGAAGAGGCATTCGGCACTTCATCGTTGGAGATGCCCTTGATGCCCTCGGCTCCCTCTGCCTCTTCATCGCAATAGGCCTTGGTCCGGTTTCGCTCGTCTCCGCCATTGTGCATGCGAAAGCTTTCGTCGTCTTCCTCATCGCTCTCATGGGGAGCGCCTTCTTCCCTTCACTTATCAGCGAACCGCTCTCGCGTCCCATTCTTGCCAAAAAAGCACTCGGCACGCTCGTGATTGTGTTCGGAATTTTGATGATCCTGCTCTGAATGACGAATCGTGCGAATACGTGCATGTACCGCACGGGTACGCCACCGGCGTACCCCCTACGCGCCCCTATGTCTCCCCGTGCCAAAATCTACAGCGCCGTTGCCCGCATTCCGTGCGGGCAGGTTTCCACGTATGGCACCATCGCCCTTGCGACCGGCACGCATCCGCGAACCGTCGGGCAAGCTCTTCACCGCAATCCAGACCCATCGAGCATCCCCTGTCATCGCGTGGTAAATGCAAAAGGGTACATTTCTGATTCATTCGCATTCGGCGGAGCACGCATTCAGGAAAAACTCCTCACCCAGGAAGGCGTCCCCGTGATCAAAAAACGGGTCGATCTTGCTCGCTACGGCGTTCATATTAAAACTTGCCCTCACAGAACGCCTCGGCTACGATAACGTACATGGTGTATTTTTGCCGAATTACGCTCTCCTTGATCATCGCCCTATTCGTTTTGAATTGCTGGTCATCCCCCGCCTTCGCCCAAGACGCCACGTCTTCCGCGCTACAAGCCGAACCAGCGACGCAAAATACCGCCATCACATCTGAACCCATTTCCGGTGGCCGACTACACGACGAAGGCATCAACCGCCCGCAAGCACAAGAAGGCTCATACGCATCTGCGCGACTCATCTCCACCAAACTGGATACGGAAAGCACGGATCAGGCCGGCAAACAACGCCAGTTTTATGAGATCGAAATTCGCAACGGAGCACTCAAGGGACAGCGCGTAACAATTACGAGCGACGTGACATCCAATCCCTACCAGCTCCAGCCTCGTGCCGGAGATAAAATTGTCGTCTTCATCCAACAAGACGATGAAGGCAAGCCAATCGTATACCTCGAAGGATTCGACCGTCGCGGAAGCATGGTCGCGCTCGTACTCCTCTTCATCTTCACGCTCGTACTCCTCTCCGGATGGCAAGGATTCAAAATCGCCGTCTCCATTACCATTTCCATTCTCATGATTGGCTGGATCCTTATTCCAGCCTTCTTGCGTGGCGCGAATCCCATCCCGATCGCCATTGTCCTCGCCGGCACGTTCACCTGCCTCTCAAGCGGACTCACCTTCGGATGGAACCGCAAAACCCTCGTCACCACGATTGGAACGATCGGCGGAACGCTGGTTGCCTACGCCATCTCCGCCATCTTCGCGCACTCCGCACACGTGAGCGGACTCGGAACCGAAGAGGACCGACTCTTCTTTGCGCAGAACCCAACGCTGAATCCGCGAGGCCTGCTCTTCGCTGGCATCATTATCGCCGCCATGGGCGTGGTTGAGGACGTGGCCGTTTCCATCGCATCTGGCATTGAGCAGGTCGCCAAAGCCAATTCTTCCGCATCATTTAAATCCCTCTTCACCGCCGGCATGATCGTTGGCAAAGATCACATGGCTGCCATGGCGAATACGCTCATCTTCGCCTATGTCGGCGCCTCGCTCTCCACGCTCCTCCTCTACTCCCAGTACGATGCCAACTGGCTCAAATTCCTCAATTTCGACATGGTGACCGAAGAGGTCATCCGTTCACTCGCGGCAACGATCGGTCTCGTATTCACTGTCCCGATCACCGCGCTCTGCTCCGCATGGTTCGCGCTCCCGCGTACCGCACGCCCGCACCGCAGTCTGATTCATCGGAAGGAAGGGTGAAGAAACGGTAGATGGTAAGTAGTAGATGGTAGATGGATCTTTTCTACCTACTACCTACCGTCCTTCGTCCACGCATACGGAGCTTGATACTCCGCCAGATTCGGCGCGTACTTCACGAGCCAATCTTTGAGGAAAGCCGTGGCGCGGACATCGTCCTCATTGTAAACCACGATCGCATCCAGGATAGAGCGATCGCCGGTTTCGCACCAGCGTTCGTAATAATCAATGCTCGCTCCACCGGATTGTAATGCCCCACGCCAAGAAAATCCGAGAAATTTACAGATCTGCTTGAGGCTGTAGAAATAAAGCGGGAGCGTGAGGTGTTTTGTTGCGTACGGCTTCAGATCAATCATGCGGGAACGGAAAAGGTCGAGCCACGGAGAGCCCCCGTACTGCTCTTCGAGCTGACGGAGCCGTGTTGTTTCATACGGAGCGTAATGATAGACCACGTATTCCGGCGGGAGCGTTTCCAGCCACTTCAAAAAGTCCTTCCACATTTCCCCCTCGTCTTCCGGACGCTCGGCGAGGAATCGTTCGTACCTATCCTCTCCCTTGCCGTCTCGGATTAAAAAACCGTAGAGGTAATCCGCGTCATTCGGAAGATCGCTCTCGATGTCAAAGTGAATCTCATAACTCGTTTCCGGCAATGCCACGGGCTTTCGCACGAAGACCGTTTTATCCCGCAAAGAACGCGCCTGAAGTTTGACCGTCTCCAGTCCATGCATCGTGAGCCCATCTGCCGCACCCGCATAGGAAGACACGTCCATCTCCGCCGCGTCGTCTACCGTACGAATCCCGAGCGTACGCAATGCGTCCAGGCGCCGTACATCCACGCTGTAGAGAAGCGCGATGTCATTCGTGGCCTGCGCATACGCCAAGCAGGCACTTCCCCACGGACTCGTATCGAAGCATGACTTGCGAACCACGGGCTCGGGTTTCTCGCCGCTTCGAATCCGATCAATCTTCGCAAGAACACCCCGAAGATCCGACCTGATAGACGAAGGTTCGAAAAAGTGTTCTTCGTGTTCGCGATTGATGATGCCCGCCTTCTCCGGATACATACCTTGCACGCGTTCTAAAAGCTCCGCATAGAATGCCAGCTGAAACCGATGCGTCACCTTGAGCTCATGCGAGGACTTGATATCCACCGGGATGTAATGCCAATTCCCAAGCGATGACGCTCCGTCCGTCCGCATCAGCAAATCCACGCGCCCCATGCGATCGTCTGCCATGAGCGTGCCCTGATAGATACATTCCGCGCCGTCCGTCATCGCCCGCTTCGTGGCCTCAAAAAGCACGGAAGGATCCCCAAGCTCTTCAATCGAAACAACGCTCTGGCCCTTCGTGATCCGCTCCATGACATTCTTTTCATGCTGGTATCCGTCGTCGAGCCGGCGGATCTCTCCATCCGTAAGCTCGCGCTTCCTGCCAAGGTCTTCCGTATCGGCAAAACGATCAAACCACGGCCAATGCGGGCAGATGAGATATTTATAGATATCCGTGGCCGTGAGATAGTCTCTGGCACGTACGAGCTTCTTATCAGATGGCAAGCGCTTTGAAGGCATAGGGTGAGTATAGCACTTCGGTCCTGCACCCACTCCCTGCCCACCACACACAGAACGTGACGCAGTCATGCCTGCAACGCCTCACCATTCCACACCCATCGCGTCTAACGCGACCCACCCTTCGCTTCACATCCCCACCCACCCCTAACCCCTCCCTTAGCCTCACTTCGTTCGGCAAAAGGGAGGGGAACTCTCAAAGGTGGTTTTGTGCATGCCTCACATAGCAAGCTCCCTTCCCTTTCGAGTCCGCCTAGGCGGACGAGAAACAAGGGAAGGGCCGGGGATGGGTGGGGATGTAAAGAAGAGCACGTGAGCCGGAGGATCTCGCTAAGATTCAAAAAACAGCCCCGAGGGGCCGTTTTTTACTTCGTTTCTTTGTGCGCTGTCCGCTTCCGGCAGTGCTTGCAGTACTTCTGGAGCTCAAGGCGATTCTTGAGCTTCTTCTTGTTCTTATCGGTATGATAATTGATGCGACGGCAGACCGTGCATTCAAGCTTGATGAGGTTTTCCTGGGACATAATAATTGTGAGCGAATGCCTTCCACGCTTCGCGCATCCGGTGATTCCGAATGGGCCGAGTGTGGAGCCGACAGTCGGGCTTGAACCGACGACCTGCAGTTTACAAAACTGCTGCTCTACCAGCTGAGCTATGTCGGCCTAGCAATCCGATCGTGGGGGCAGTATAAGACAGAACCCCCGTTTCGTCAACGATCTGGGGTTTTCGCCCATATTGAGCGCATGTCTTGCTTATGCTACTTTACACATCTATGGAGACCACCGATCTCAAGCGCCATGAGGCGCGTATTTCCATTGCGATCACCGTGGCCGCGGCGACCATGGCTATCGCATTCCACTTCCTCCTCTTCCAATTCCAGTACGGGATCGCGTTCGTGATCTTCATGGCCATCCTCATTGCCGGCGTGCACCTCCTCGCCATCCTCACGGGAAAACGTGGCAATTCCTGGGCATACCTGTTCATGATCCCGCTCGTTCTTAGCCTGATCGCTGAAATCCTCTACGCGAGCGATGTTGTCCGTGGGATCGGCTTCCTTGTCACCCTCGCATCCCTCACCCTCTTTACGTTCTGGTTTACAACGCCGAGCGTCCGATTTTGGGAAAATCCATCCCTGTGGCCGACATCGCTCTTTATCGAATCCTTCTTTCCTTTCCAAAAATTCAGTACGTACGCCAATAGAATGATCAAGAATGGGAATCACCTTTCGAAAATCCTCATGGGCATCGCGATCGCCATCCCATTCCTGTTCATTATCGGCGTCCTCTTTGTTTCCGCAGACGCATTTATCCAAAAAGTTCTCGGTGATTTCTTCCACGCGGAAAATATTCAGCAGATGGTCGGCCGCGCTCTCTGGGACGTCTTCGCGTTCGTCTTCTTCGCGTCTGCCGGAGCCACGCTCGTTTCCCGCCTCTCCGAAAGCCGACACCCCGTCCACAAACGCACGGAACATCATGCGGATCATATCATCGCGAGTACATTCCTCGTTCTGCTTAATATCCTGTTCGTCACGTTCATCGGCTTCCAGATCGTATACTTCTTCGGTGGCGCGGATATGATTCAGGCGCGCGGGATTGCGTATGCCGACTACGCGCGTGAAGGGTTCTTCCAACTCCTCTGGGTCGCGGTCATCGTCACCGGTATCATCGCCGCCATGTATCGGATCACCGGCATGCGCCACTGGCTGATCCGCGTATGCTCCATCCTCCTCTCTCTCCAAACCGGCGTCGTGATCGCTTCCGCGCTCCGACGCATGATTCTCTACGTTGATGCATACGGCTTGTCCGTGCAGCGATTCTGGGCGATGTTCATCATCTACGCCATCGCTCTCATCCTTCTGATGAGCATTATCGCTATCATCACGAACGTCGCGTATACATCCCTGGTCAAAGGCATGGCCGTCGGTATGCTCCTGCTCGCATCTGCCGCCCTCCTCATCAATGCCGAGGGTATTGTGGCGAACGTGAACGTCAACCGTTACCTTTCCGGGACTTCAAAAGAAATTGACGTCAACTACCTCATGCACCTTTCTTCGGATGCCATCCCCGCACTGGTGCGACTCGCCGAAAAACGACCGGACACGCGCTTCATAAACGACCTCATGATCCACGATCTGAATAACTACCAGCGCTGGGCGGACGATGCTTCTCTCCCGCAAGACATCCGTGACGATGCGCGAGAACAACTCGCACGCAAGAAAGAATCCCTGCCCACCCTACGAGACTCCCTCCATGCGACCGAGCGGCAGATGCAAGATATCCGAGTCTCTGATTGGCGCGAACTCGTGTTCTCGGACTATCGAGCGCTCGTGGCACTCGGCGAGCTGGAATAACCGCGCCAAACGGCACTATTGCTCTCTGAACGTCTCCCATTGACTCTTTGTAAAACAAGGCCTACAATTCGCCCGGCACCTCAAAAAAAAGGAGTCTGAATCATGGAACTCCTGCAGATTCCGGACCAACAAACAGGTAGTGCTGAAGATCTGCGCGCATACTTCGCCCAGATCGTCCATGCCCTAGATTCACACCAGGGAGCGTCTGATGATCAGAAAAATGCTCCGCAGATCCGAGTCGTTCCGTTTGAGGAGCACCAAATGTTCCCACTCTTCCCCGAAGAGCACGGGCGTCTCTTCCACATCTGCGTCTGCACGACATCGGGAGACGAAACGTGGTACGTCTTCTTCCACGACCGGGTTGAGAAGCGTTCGCCGTACTTCTTCGCCCGAGACCAAATTGAATCCTTTACGGCGTGGGACGTGGCCATACGGTCTTTCCTTGAGACCGTCATGAATTCTTTTGGATCCATTCTGGTCCATGGAGACGTTCGTCAAAACGCGCTCACGTTCTATCTACCGACTGCAGCAACGGAAACGTCTCTTCTCATCTAACATGAGAGATTTTTCCCATTCGAACATTCCCGGTCAAAAAAGGAGAATATGACCATGATGATCGCCATCAATCCCATGACGGCAAAGGTCCAAGATCTTCAAAGCGTCCTCGTAGCGCAAGCGACGCTCTCGGGACTCAAGGGTGAGCTCATACGCCTGGAACCGGCTCAAGGCTCGCAAAACATAGGGACATGCTCCGTTCTCGGGGTAACGAAAACGGGAGAAATCGTGCGCGAGCGCTTCACGTTCCAACGAGATGGAATGTGCCTACACGGATTTCCCGACTCTTATCAGAACGTACCATGGGAGGAAGCCATCCCTCTGATCATAAAAAGCTTTTCTAGCTACCTAGAACACGTCAAAAACATCTCACCGGCACAGAATCCTCGAGCGCAAGCGCAACTTTCGCCCACGAGGCCAACTCCCGGATCCTACTAAAGATCCGCCACAAAAACCCTTCACGAGCCGATACGCATTTCTCGCGTGTCGGCTCGTCTTCGTTTTTGCATAAACGAAAACCACGTCCTAAGAAAGACGTGGATTAAGTGCGGGATGCCCCGCGAGAGGGGGAGGACGAAGCCGAAGCTCCGTCCTCTCCCATTCCTTCACACCGCGATGCGCACCGACTCCGGCTCGGTCTCGGCCCGTGAGGCTGGGACGTGGCCGAAGTGGCGCAGGTAGAGCACGGTCAGCGCGAACCCCTGGCGGATCCAGGCGTGCGCGAAGTCCAGACGACCGAAGAGCCGCTGACCGACATCGGAAGAGCTGAAGCGCTCCACCGCGTCGTACGGGAGGACTTGGCAGTGGATGTCCTCCCGACGCTCCCGGAAGAGCACGTCGAGCATCGGGTGCTCGGCATGCGTGAACAGGAAGTGCCTGCTCACCACCTCCTCCGGCGACATGCGGACGATTCGAGCCACGTCCGTGAGGCGGGCCCAGCCGACATGCCCTCGGCGCTGATCGCGCCTCGACACAGGGGGATGCCCCTGCTCCGACCGCCACGCCAGATACTCATCGTCGTAGTTGCGCGACAGGCGCGCGAACTGCGGGCGCGCGATCTCCGGTCTGCGCCCGAGCTCGCCCTTGTGCACCTGGCGCGCGCAGTGGAAGTACGCGCCGCCGGCTGCCTGCCCGTTCGCCACGGTTGTGGCGATGATGCCGAAGGGCTCGTCGCCGACATAAGTGGAGAAGGACGACCCGGAACTGGAGTACGTGCTCCCATTATAGGGAGCACTGCACGAGCTGCGCTCGCGCACGTGTTGAGCCGGCGCAGGTCCCACGATGACGAGGTCGGTCCTCTCACTCTCCGACCAGCCCTCGTCGTCATCCTCGCCGTAGCTGCCCTCCGAGAACCAGGACGACCCGGTACTCACGACCCACTTGCCATCCGGCACCTCGACGGTGCGCGTCAGCCGGTTCCCCCGACCATCACTGCCGTCGAGCTCCTCGAAGCGAAATTGCCCCATGAGACCTCCGATATGCGGTAAAAACACCGTGCTACAAATCTACCGCCAACCTATAGCATCGCGGGTGATTCTACCCGTGAAAATGGGACATGGACAACTCCCCATCCCCTTTTCGCGGGTAGAAACTTTTTTGAAGTACGATTGGCGGACCATATCAAAAAAAGACGGTTTTGTCAAGACAATTAGACTACATTCACGTTAGGAAAAAACACCCCGCGTAGCAGGATATTTCTGTATGGCGGCGCCAACCAAAACCCCCTGCATTGCAGGGGGTGTCGGTTGGTGGGTGGGGAAGGGTTCGAACCTTCGAAGGCACAAGGCCAGCAGATTTACAGTCTGCCCCGTTTGACCGCTTCGGTACCCACCCATGTGGAGCCGTTGACCAGGATTGAACTGGTGACCTCGTCCTTACCATGGACGCGCTCTACCAACTGAGCTACAACGGCACGGCGGTCGCGACCGCCGTGCCAACGGCACAGCGCGCGATCGATAGTAAAATCATGTTGAACGAAGGGGCGAACAAGACGATCTCATGACGAAATCGTTATTTTTTTATGCATCCATGGCGTCCAACTGATCCTTCAACTGCCGGAGACGTACTCGATCATACCCCTTGGCACGAAGCTGCTGGTAGACACGATCGGCCTCATTCCGATCGCCCGAGAGTATAGCAGATCGCACGAAAAGCTCAAGTGGCCTCGAGGAATCCGAATCGAGCTCAATCGCCTTCCTGGCATACCGCATCGCAGAAGCCCCATCGCCCTGACGGATATAGTGTTCCGCCATTTCCGCATGCCGAGGCGAGGAGGTCGGATCGTGCGCAATCGCCTTTTCCCGCATCTCAAGAGCTTCCGCGGAACGACCCTCCGCTTCCGCGATCATGGCCAAACCGGCATACACGGCATCATCCGCCCCATCCAGACCCAAGAGAAAATCGTAAATCTCTTTCGCCTGCTCATACTGGCGATCGGCCAGATAGAGCGCACCCAGACCTCGATACGCTTCCACGTGGCGCATATTTGTTTTGAGTATCTCCAAAAATACGCGCTCTGCCCGGCTCACTTTTCCCTCACGTGCGAGCAACCGAGCTTCGCGCAAAAGTCGCGTCACTCGATCCTCCGGCGCACCCGATCCCTCTCCGGCGGATGCTGATTCCGTATCCTTCGACGCCGTGGCCGGCACGTAACCCCCCGTTTCCGCGCCCTGATACTTCATGCGCTGCTCGAGGCGCATAACCGTACGCGAAAGCCTCTTCTGCATGTGTCGCGCAGCATACCGAACCGGCGCCGACCACTTGCGTAAATGTCGCTCGAACCGCTCTTTGACGATACGATTCCGAGCTCTACGCTCCTGCTCCGCACGAATCGTATCCGTATCCAATAACTGAATCTCGCGACGATGCCTAAACAGAACCGCGCCGATCACGATAGCGGAAACGAGTATGAGAGAAATGGCGATCCAAAAAAGCATGGGAGGAAATTACGAATCGGATAATGAAGTGCCGATCACGATTGCGGCAATGATGACGATGAGGATAACTACGATGAAAAGAAGCATGGGTGCAGGTCGTAGCTTGTCCCGAGGCTTTTGCGAGAGATTAGGCGTAGAAAATGCAGGGTACGATTCCTAATCGCGTTTAATGCGACCTACGCCCTACGATCTACGACCAATGCCCTGCCATTATGCGGGGACGGCCGCACGACATACGAGCGCGAACGTCCGCGGATCCAATGAGGCGCTCCCGACGAGTGCGCCGTCTATTCCCGTTGTCGTCACATATTCCGAAACGTTCCGTTCATTCACCGAACCCCCGTAGATCACCCGGACATCGTCGCGATATCGAGCTCCCCATACCTTCGCTACGACATCACGGATGACATCGTGCATCTCCTTGGCATCAATCGGACGGCATGGTTTTCCGGTTCCGATAGCCCACACGGGCTCGTATGCGATGATCGCCGCAAACTTCCCATCCGGCTTCAATTCTTTGATCGCGGCCTCCGTCTGCGCGCGTACAACCTTGGCAGCTTGACCCTTTTTTCGTTGTGCTTCAGTTTCGCCGACGCAGATCACCGGCGTAATCCCCGCTTTCTGAAGAGAGGAGGCCTTCTTACCGACCATTTCGTCCGTCTCCCCCAAGAGCTGACGGCGCTCGCTGTGCCCAACGATGCACACGGAAACGCCGAACTCGAGGAGCATGGATGAGGAAATCTCTCCGGTATACGCACCCTCCTTCTCCCAAAAGACATTCTGAGCCGCAAGAGCAGGGATCGTTGCGCGACCAAGGGAAGCTCGTGCCGCGGCCAGGGAAACCGCCGGAACCGCAATGCTGATATCAATGTCCTTTGGCAAACGCTCGCGGCGGAACGCGCGAACCCATGCGCCGGCCTTCACCGGACCGTAATACATTTTCCAATTCGCAATAAGTGCCTTTCGCATATCGCCTATGGTTTTACCTCCAAATGAATTTTTTTTCAAGCGCCCCGTGTTTGCCGAGCGGTCCAATTGCAGCGATTGCCATACGACCGGGCGCGAAGATCTCTTTGGCCGCGTGCACCACATCTTGCTTGGAAACAGCCTCCAGAAGCCTTAAACGCTCTGCCGGGGTCTGTACGCGCTGGCCGTAAATCCACTGATCACCGTACCAACCGGCCCGATACGAGGAGTCCTCAAATGCCAATGCGAGTTTCCCTCTGATGTGATCTTTAGCCCGTTGCAATTCCTCAGCGGATAAGTCGCCACGCTTCACTTTCCGGAGCTCCCCCACGATCGTTCGGATTGCCAACTCGATGCGCTTACGATCCAAGCCGGCGCTGATCTGAAAAATCCCGACATCCGCCAAAGACTCGTGGCTTGCGCGAATGGAATAGCACAATCCGCGACGCTCACGCACCTGCACGAAGAGCCTGGACGACATGTATCCCCCAAGGATGATGCCGAGCATCTTGGCAGCAGGTTCATTCGGATGCCCGACCGGATAGCCGTAAAACGCCATGGCGATCTGCGACTGCTCCGTTTTCTTCTCTTTGTACTTAAGTGACTTTACGATCTCCGACGGAATCCGAAACGGCGCATACGTCCCGGCCTCCCGCTTTGGTTCGCGAACGGATCCGAACGTCTTCTCTAAGAGCGTGCGCGTACCTGAAGGGATTTTCCCCGCCACAACCATACACATACGGGACGGGACGTAATACCGGTCATGAAATGTCTTGAGCGCTTCCGGCGAAATCGTCCGGATGACGCTTCGAGGCCCCCCAATATTCCATCCGAGCGATGATCCCGGAAACAAGACCTCCTCCAGCAAATCCTCCACGTGGCGCTGAGGATTGTCCTCATACATATTGATCTCCTCCAGAATCACTCCCCGTTCCCGATCAATCTCCTTCGGATCAAAGGCGGAGTGGAAGAGCATGTCATGCAGAAGGTCAATGGCATTGGAAACGTGCAATGGGTCCGTCTTGACGTAATACGCCGTGTGATCTTTTGCGGTGTAGGCATTGTACATGGCACCGTAGCCATCGAGTTCGCGAGAGATGTCCTGTGCCGTGGGTCGGCGTTTCGTCCCCTTGAACATGAGGTGCTCGATGAAATGCGACGCGCCGTTTACCTCTTTCGTCTCATACCGGGAACCCACGCCCACGTACGCAAAAACCGTTGTCGAGACCGCGCCCTCCTGCGGGATAATCATGAAAGACATGCCATTTTTCAACTGTGTGCGTTTTGGTTTGGACATGAGAGTTGATTGGTTGATTGGTAAGTGGTTGATTGAATTTTCCTAATCAACCAATCAACCATTTACTGCGTTATTTCAATCGTGATTCGATCCACGCCGGAAGATCCGCCATCGGTATGCGCATTTGCTCCATCGTGTCGCGATCGCGAACCGTCACGCACGCGTCTTGGCTCGTCTGCGGGTCAACGGTGACGCACCACGGCGTTCCAATCTCATCCTGTCGGCGATAGCGCTTCCCGATGCTCGCCGAGGCGTCGTACTCCGTGGAAATGCCACGTGCGCGCAAACTTGCCACAACATCATTCGCCGTGCTAACGAGATCATCTTTCTTCTGAAGCGGGAGGACCGCTACTTTGATCGGCGCGAGCTTTGGCGGGAACCGGAGCACCATGCGTGGCTCTTTATCCCCTTCCGACGTGGCAGCCTCGTCAATATCCAAATGCTCCAGCAGCGTCACGAGCACCGTGCGATCCAAGCCCCACGTCGGCTCAATGACATGCGGGATGTACCGCTCATTCGTTTCCGGATCCAAAAAGCGAAGATCCTCCCCGCTCTTCTCCTGGTGGCGGGAGAGGTCGTAGTCTGTGCGATTCGCCAATCCATACAGCTCTTTGAGACCGAACGGGTACTGATACTCCACGTCAATCGTTCGCGCGGAATAGAATGCCCGTTCCTCAGCCGGAATTTCGTGATACACGAGATGATCCTTCTTGATCTTGAGCACGTCTTCACACCACCGCTTCATATCCGTAAGCCACGCTTCGAATGCGGACGGCGCATCCGACGGCTTTACGAAGTATTCAATTTCCATTTGATCAAACTCACGCGTGCGGAAAATAAAATTGCCCGGCGTGATTTCATTGCGGAACGCCTTTCCGATCTGCGCGACGCCAAGCGGAAGGCGACGATGCAGAGAATCACGGACGTTCTTCCATGCCACGAACATGCCTCCGGCCGTTTCCGGACGCAAGTAGGCGATGTTCGAAGCATCTTCCGTCACCCCGATGAACGTCTTGAACATGAGGTTGAAGTGCCGGACGTCCGTAAATGCTCCCCCGCAATCCGGACACGAGAGTCCGGAAAGATCCAGAGATCCCGCATCGCGACCCGCGGCCTCGGCGATATGATCCGCCCGGAATCGCTTCTTGCACCGCTTGCAATCCACGAGCGGATCCGTGAATGTCTCCAGATGTCCGGACGCCTCCCATGCCTTCGGATTCATGATGATCGGTGATTCGATGCCGACCACGTCACCACGCGTCTCCACGAACATCCTCCACCACGCGTCACGGATATTCTTCTTTAGCTGGGATCCGTACGGACCGTAGTCCCACGAATTCGCGAATCCTCCGTAAATCTCCGATCCCGGATACACAAATCCCCTCCGCTTGCAGAGCGAGAGGAGAAGATCCATCTTTTTTGAAGCATCAATCATAGCGGGGCGTGGGGCGTGGGGCGTGGGGCGTGGGGCGTGGGGCGTGGGCATTCCTACGCCCAACGACCTACGACCAACGCCCTCTTGCTCACATCGTCATCACTTCTTTCTCTTTCTTATCCGCAGACTGCTGGATGAGATCATTCACCTCTTTGACTTTCTTCTCCAGTTGCTCCTGCAAACGAAACTTCTCATCTTCCGCGATCTCCTTATTCTTCTCTGCGGTGGCAATGGCGTCACGGACCGTCTCACGGACCGTCCGGACCGCGATGCGGGCATGCTCTGCCTTTTCGTGAACCTGCTTGGCGATCGTCCGACGATTCTCTTCGGTCATCTGCGGGATGTTCAAACGGACGATCGAACCGGCCACGCTCGGTTGCATGCCAAGGTTTGCGATGACGAGCGCCTTCTCGATCGCGCCGACCAGACTCTTGTCCCAGGGCTCGATCTGAATCGTCTTCGCGTCCGGAACGGAGATTGATGCAACGCTCTTTAGATCCGTGGAACTCCCATACGCTTCAACACGAACATCCTCTACAAGAGCGCTTGATGCGCGTCCTGTGCGCAGAGAATGGAGATCAGACTCGAGATGCTCGATAACGGAACGGAATTCTGCTTGATATTGGTCAATGATGCTCATAGATACTTGCGTATGATCGCATATTTTTGCCTCTTTCGTCAATAAAAAAGTCGGTAAGTCAACATTAATCTACACCCATCCCTGCCCGCCCGCCTCGTCCGCCTCTGGCGGGAGTACAGGGAAGGGAGCTTGCTATGAAAGGCGATGCATCTTTAGAAAGTTCCCCTCCCTGTACTCAGAGCCTGCCCTGAGTGCATCCGAAGGGGAGGGGTTAGGGGTGGGTGTGAATCCTACTGCTTTGGCAATGCCCCGAATCCGAGATACAAAGCCTTTCCGTCCTGCTGATCCTGCACCAAAACCGTGGCCGGACGAACGCTCGGTACTTTTTTGGAACTCCACGTTGTTCCGCCGTCCACGGTCAAGAAAAGCGTATTCTTTGTCACGTAGATAATCTCCTTAGCCTCACGCGGATTCACGGCGACATCAATCACTTCGACGGATCCGGCCTCGCTCGTCAATTGCATGGGCTTCCACTCCTCACCACCATTCTCGCTCATGAGCAGTCCGTACTTGGAAGCGAGGTAGAGTTTGGACGGATCGGACGCATCCAATTCAAGCGCGTTCACACGTCGAGCATTCGTAAAGGCCTTGAGTTGATCGCGGATCGGGAGCCACGTGGCTCCGCCATCCATCGTCTTCCAGATTCCCTCCCCGAGCGTTCCCACGTAGAGAATGCGCGAATCGCGACGATCGAACACCATGGTCGAAATCAGCGCATCAGCCCGCTTCACAACCATCCAGGAAAGTCCGGCGTCCGTTGATTTGAAGATATCTCCTTCCGATGTTCCGGCGTACACGATTGTCGGATTATACCAATCCACGGCAATCGCCGTAAAAACCTTGTCCACTTTCGGCTCAAAAAATATTTCCGTCCAGTCCCGATGACAGTTTTCCGTTTTATAAATCTTATTCTTCATGGTCGCGTACATCACGCACTTGTCCTTGGCATCAACGGCAATGGCCTGAATTTTTGACCCCTTTGGACCGTTCGTGACTTCTTCCCACGTATCGCCACCGTTGAGAGACGCGACGATGCCCCGCTCCAACGTGCCGGCATACAGCGCATTCTGATCCTGCGGATCAATCACGATCGTCGTGATCGGATCATTGCCGAGCGTCACGGCTTTGGCGCCCTTCAGAAGGACGCGTTTCTGCGTCCACGTGACCGTTCGATCCGTTGTTTTATACACCCCGCCATCAGCGGTTGGTGTTGTCGTGGAAGACCCGGAGCACCCTTGGCCGAACAGAAGAAGGACGGCGAGGGGCAGAGCCGCGCGAGTCAAGAGACGCTGGATATTTGAATGATTCATAGAATGGTAGGTGGTAGGTAGTAGATGGTAGGTGAGAACCCCCTATCTACTACCTACCACCTACTACCTACATCTCCACCGGATATGGAGCGGGCACGAGCGACGGGAACATCATGCGATCCTCAATCGCCTGCGCCAAACCGAGTTCGAGCCAGATGCGCGGCGAAATCGGTCCACCGATCGCGCGATTCGCCAAAAGAAAGGCATGACCGATTGCCTGCACGCGCTTTGCCGGAGCCTGCCATGATCGTCGAAGGAGCGTCTCCCACAATTGTAGCGTCTTTTGCCATTCAAGAACAGGATCATCGGCAACATCACACTTCGTCGCGTCTTCCGCGATCGTCGCAAACAGCGATCCGAGGTCTTGTGCTTCGCACAATCGGCGGACGACCTCACGCGCAGATTCGACGCGCGATCGCTCTTCCGGCTCATGCGCGTATCGCCATGCGCGCCCGGGGCATCCGTCCGCAATCGCGACCGCCTGATCAACCGCTTCCGACAAAATCCCCTGATCCGCCAGCCACGCACGAATCTCCCCATCGGGAACCCGGCCAAGTTCGAGCCGTACCAGGCGACTCTGCAAGGTTGCGGGGATGCGGGATGTCGCACGGCATGCAAAAACGAAAACCGCTCCGGCCGGAGGCTCCTCCACGACCTTAAGCAAGGCATTTACGCCCTCATCATTCAGACTTTCCGCATCCGGAATATACATCACCATGCGTGGCGCAATCGCCGGACGACCGGACATGCGCAAGCGTGCCGCTCGAACCGCTTCCACCGGGATATGTTTTTTGGAAACGCGAGCGCCATCTTCTCCGCACTCGCGCGCGAGGCAAACCAGGTCGGGATGCGAAGCGAGGCTACGATCGAGCGACAGCCCAACAAGAGCACGCACGAATGCCTCAGCGAGCAACCCGGACCCGGAGCCATCCGCACCAATCAAAAGATACCCGTGCTTCGGCGAAGCGATCGCCCGGGTCAAAACATCTTTGACGGCCTGATGGCCGATGATGGCATGAAACACATCCTTCTCTGACATGCTGGGCATTGTAGGGAGCGCGAGGAAAAACGTCGAGGCGGAGCGATGGCAACGGTAATCGAAGTTCAAGCCACGAACGCCACCCCCCCTTCCCGACCGACCTGCCCGCCTCGTCACCTCGAAGCCCCTCTTGTCACCCTGCCACGTCCGCCTCTAGTGTGGCCGCGCGCCTCCGGCGGAAAACAAAGACGGTCCACAAACACCCCTCCTCGTTCAATGTCACCATCAAATCGCGTCAGGTGACTTTAGCGCTATAAGGTGTTCATCATTGACTCCCTTCTGTATACTTTAAAGAGCTCACTGCGTACGGGCGGGGATACGGCAGTCGCGACCGCCGTACCGGAGGAACCCCGCCCGTACCCCCTACCCTCTCCCCATCACGTAGAACGTGACATATCACGTAGAACGTGACCCTCGCCCCCTAAAAATAGAAGAGGGGCTGATCCGCGCGCGTATGATGCGCATAGACCAGCCCCTCGATGAGGGACCCGAAACGATTATTCCTACCTCTTCGCGTCCAGATCCAAGCATTCCGAGCCCGTTAGGTCATAGACCGTATCCGGGCTCGCAGAGGCCGGAATGTGCAGACCCTCCGGCAGGAAGAGAACCCACCGGGACTTTGCCACGCCTTCCGCGGCTTGCTCCTCGCTCTTCGCCAAGGCTCCGGAGAACTCCGAGAGCTTGGCGTGCCGGAGGTCCGCGACCTTGATCGAGCCGCACACGAAGGCCTGAGCCTTGTCTTCGGATGCATTCGTGCGTGGCGCCACGATGTCAGCGGACGTGCGTGTGAGCCTCCACACGCCTACCCCTGCGAGCGAGGTCAGGACGAGGAGGGTGATGGTGATCACCAGGATGAGAAGAGGCGTGATTCTTTTCATGATCATCTTCTTTCTGGAATTTCGATGGGTGCCAAGGGCAGGGGTTTCTATCAACCCCTGCCCTTGGCGGGTTTAGAGACTCAAGGGACCTACTAGCAGGCCCCGGGCTTCACGTTGCAACCGCCCACGCGATTGTCAACGATATTGCACCCCTCCATGGTCTCGCCCTCGATCTTGAGGGTGCCCAGGAGGCGAGCCTCTCCGTCGGAAACCGCGCAACTCCACGTCTCGAGAGCATAAAACGACAGGCCACTCGGGGCTTCGAGGACGACCAGGAACTCCCGGTCCTCCCATCCCGGAGCCACGTGCGCGATGCACGTGTAGGTCCGGCTGGACACGGACACGTCGCCGAACGCCGTGGAGCAGAAGTCCACGAGCACGCCGTCGGCGTACTTGTGACCCCTGAACACCATGTTTCCGAACCCGATGCCCTCGGGCAACGTGTACTCCAGCGTGATCGTCTCGGACGCGAGGTCCGGGACCGTACTCCCGCAGATGTCGCCTTCGTCGGTCGCGCCGTCGCAGTCGTCGTCGATCCCATTGCACACCTCGGTTGCACCGGGGTGAACGTCGGGATCGTCGTCGTCGCAGTCCGCACCGTCGTCCCAGCCGTCGTCGTCGTTGTCGTGGTCCGTGACCGGGCAAGCCAGATCACAGCCGTCGCAGTCCTCGTCCACGCCGTTCCCGCACACCTCGGTTGCGCCGGGGTGCACGCTGGCATCGTCGTCGTCGCAGTCCGCGCCGTCGTCCCAGCCATCGTTGTCGTGGTCGTAGTCCGGAGTCGAGCCGCCGGTCGAGGTGTTGCCACCCGTGCCGGAGGTGCCACCGGTACCCGGGAGCGGTCCCGTGCACGCGCACTTGCCCCACCCGTCGCCGTCGTCGTCGCAGGACTGGGCGCCGTCCCGGCCATCGGCGCAGGTGCACGCCTTGGTCTCCCCGGGGTCGCACACCATGTCCGTGCCGGAGGTTCCGCCGGTGCCCGGGAGCGGTCCCGTGCACGCGCAGGCCTTCCATCCGGTGCCGTCCACGGTGCAGACCTGAGCGCCGTCGCGACCATCTTCGCAATTGCACTCCTTGGTCTCCCCGGGGTCGCAGATCATGTCCGTGCCCTCGGGGCAGTCGCACGCACCCCACCCGTCGCCATCGGACCGGCAGGACTGCATCCCGCCATCCGGATCGCTCGGGCAGTCGCACGTCTGGGTCTCCCCAGGGTCGCAGACCGTGCTCTCCGCGCCGGCATTGCCGCCGACGTCGCCGATATTGCCCCCGTCGGTCGCGCAAGCGACGCCGAGAACCATGAAGAAGCAACCGAGAACCAACTTCTTGATGTTTGCCATGACGTACCTCATCTCCCTGTTGTTGGAATCCTTTGCCCCCCTTCCTTTCGAAGGGAAGGGAGGAATCGTTTCGGGTTGTGAATGTCCGAACCGCTCACCATGAGCGGCCGGTTCAACCAGAGAAAAACCAAGACCGTTTAAGGCGACCACCGAAGTGATCACATCAAATGATCTGGCGAGCAGGCAAAGGAAGAACCCTTTGCCTGCTCGCCGTCCCTGTTGTGCTTGTGGCCCCGCGAGAAGCGCGAAGCCGACGCGTTAGAGCGCGAAGCCGATGTTCAGCGACGGTACGAGTGCCATCGTGTTCCCGACAACCTCGCGACGGACCGCACCGCCCGCCTCCGGGTCCTGCGCGTACCGAGCGAATCGCCCATTGAAGACTCCGATGTTCAGCCCGACACCGAAGATGCCGTAGCTGTAGTCGAAGCCGAACTCCCCGCCAGCAGCGGAGATGTTCTGCTGGCTCTCGATGGGCCATGCCCCGATGAGTGCCCCACCGAGGTGGAGCGCGAACACGTTGGGAGACGTGTCCTTGGGGTTGAGGATGTGGTAGTACCCCATCCTCGTCCCGTAGGTGACGGTCGGAGGCTGCTCGATGCCGCCCAGACGCTGGGTCCAACCCCGGCCTCCGGAGAACCCGAAGTACCCGGCGCTCCCGTGCTTCATGCTCGGACGGACGATGAGATCCATCCGCGCACCGAGGAACGGCGTGTCCGATACCTCGGACGCGATCCACCCGAACTCTGCGCCGAGGCGCAGGGTGAAGGTCTTGGAGAAGGCGCGCTCCAGCGCCCAGATCCGCTCCTCGTGATCCTCGAGCACCTCGTTCTGCTCCTTGTTCTCCCTCTCGACCGCGTCCATGCGCGCCTTGAGCGCTGCGATGTCGGCGTTGATCTTCCCCAACTCCACCAAGTACTGAACGAACGCCGCATAGACGTCCGCCCACACCTCCGGAGTGAGGTTCTCGAAGCCGTCGAGAGTATCCCCGGTCCATTTGATGCGACTTCCGGCGACGCCACACTGCTCGTCCAGATCCTTCCGCTCGTCCTCCGTGAGCTTCGCTTCGGACTCGGGGGTCCGCTTGTAGCAGACCTTTCCGAACTCCGCTCGGACGTACTTCACGAAATTCTGAACGGCGATGTAACTCGGGACGCACTTCACGGTGGCAACGCCACCTGTCTCGGAGAGCGACCGGACGATGACGACGTCGGATTCTCCGATGACGCCACTTCCGGCCACAGCGTCCAGGACAGGGTCGAGGTCCTGACAGTACTTGACTGCGACCTTCGGAGGAGGCTTCGGAGACGACGTCC